>JAVWJF010000025.1:0-16358 GCA_036639195.1 Longicatena sp. | reverse complement strand
CAATAAAGATCTTAAATTGAAGAGCTATCCACGGGGTGGAGCAGGTTATATTACATTTAATGCTGGTGCTGGTGTAACTCAGGATAAATTAGTACGTCAGGCATTAACGTATGCATTCGATCGTCAATCATTCGTAGATTCTTATTATGAATGTCCAAAATGTAAAGGTTTAGATGGTGCTCAAATTGGATATGTACCTACATTGTACAACAATCCACTTTCAGAAATGGGACCAGCAATTCGTGGTGAAGAAAAAATCGAAGGATTAAACACTTACGAATATAATATTGAAACATCAAAACAATTGCTTGACCAAGCAGGTTGGACAGTTGGTGCAGATGGATTCCGCTATAAAAACGGTGAAAAATTATCAATTAAAATTTTATCTATGGCAGATCATGACATTCTTGCTAACTTAGTTCCAATGTGGCAAAAAGCTTGGGGAACTGAATTAGGTGCTGATGTACAGGTTGCTACTGTTGACTTCAATACAATCTTAGATAAAATCTATTATGATAAGAATGCTAATGAATGGACAGTATTCTTCTTAGCAACATCATATACTTCAGATGGTATGACTGATATTTATACTACATTTAATTCTCGTTATGCGAAAGATGGTAGCGATAACTATGCTCGTTTGAAAAATCCAGAAGTTGATGCATTATTAGACAAAGGTCTTACAACTCTAGATAAAGAAGAAGCAGTAAATGTTTGGAAAGAAATCGCTGTTAAATTAAATGATGAAGCTACTGTTGTTCCAGTTTATGGAAATACGTACTTTGATATTTATAATAAGCGCGTAAAGAATTTAAAGACAAATGCTCTATATTCTTGGCCAAAAGCATTGAAAGATGCTACGCTTGAATAGTTTTATTAAAGAATATTAAAGTGTTCAAATAAGAGCAAGTATTCCTTGCTCTTATTTGTCGCTTAATATATATACGAGAGGTGATTTTATGTTAAAATACATTGGAAAACGATTATTAAATCTAATTCCTGTTATGTTTATAATCTCAGTGGTTATATTTGGTACAGTTAAAGCAATGCCTGGAGATCCTGTTACAGCATATTTAGGACTTGGGACGAAGGCATCCCCAGAACAAAAAGAACAAATCCGTGAAGAATTGGGACTTAATAAAAGCATACCTGAACAGTACGTGATTTGGATTGGTAATTTTGCGAGTGGAAATCTGGGACAATCTATTAAATACAAGGCACCAGTAATTGATATCATTGGTGATTTTGTGTGGAATACATTTTTGTTAAATATTGTAGCCATGATTGTCGGTGTTGCTTTATCTATACCAATAGGAATTCGACAGGCAGTGAAAAAGTTTACAAAATTCGATAACTTTTGGACAGTATTCTCTTTATTAGGAGTATCGGTACCAACATTCTTCTTTGCACTTGTTTTAATCTTCTGTATCGCACTTCCATTTGGACTACCAGTTACCGGAATGCGAACCCCAGACTTATCCATGTTTGGTTATGATAATATCTTCCAAGAAATCATGGATATTGCGAGTCATATGCTATTACCTACGATTGTATTGGCATTCTCTAACTTTGCAACATTCTCACGTTATGTGCGTAGTTCTATGATTGATGTTATCAACATGGATTATGTAAGAACTGCACGAGCAAAAGGGTTGAAAGAGAAAGTCGTTATTTATCGTCATGCATTTAAAAATGCACTTATTCCTCTAGTAACTTTATTGGGATTATATATTCCATCCCTTTTCAGTGGAGCGATGATACTGGAATCCGTATTTGGTTGGCCAGGACTTGGTAAAATATTGATTGAAGCTATTCAAGGACAAGACCAGAGTATAATTACAGCTTGTTTATTGTTCTCTGCAATCTTGATGGTTTTAGGTAACTTATTATCAGATATTTTATATTCTGTAGTTGATCCACGAGTTAAAGTAGAATAGAGGTGAAATGTAATGGTAAATGATAATTTAGAAAATAAAAAAGTTGATGAACTTGCGAAAATGGATAAATCCGATACAATGGGACCATGGCGTATTGCGATTCAACGATTTCGTAAAAATAAAATTGCAATGATTGGTTTGATTGTTTTCGTTTTGATTGTTTTAGCTGTTATCTTTGTTCCAATTATAATGGGAATCGATGTAACAGATTATAGTTATGCTGCAAAAAATATGGCGCCAAGTGCAAGCCATTGGTTAGGAACCGATCAGCAAGGACGTGATGTATTATTCCGTCTGTTTCTAGGTGGTCGAATCTCTATTATGGTTGGGTTGATTGCCGCAATAATAACAGTTTTACTTGGATGTATATTCGGTGGTATCGCTGGTTATTATGGCGGATGGGTTGACAATTTATTGATGCGTTTCTCTGAGATAGTATATTCTCTTCCTTTTACTCCACTTATCTTAGTAATTGCATTTAATTTATTATGGACTCCATCAGATATCAAGATGTATATTGTTTCTACCTTAATCGGTGTTTTATCATGGCCAGGATTGGCTCGTCTTGTACGAGGTCAAATTCTTTCTTTACGTGAGCAAGAATATATGCAAGCATGTGAAGCTTTAGGGTTGAGCGATTTTTCAAAAATATTCAAACATTTAATTCCAAATGTACTTTCTATGATTATCGTAAATGCGACTTTAGCGATGGCAAGTGCCATCCTAACAGAAGCAGGGTTGTCTTTCCTTGGAATGGGAGTAACTCCTCCTACACCTTCATGGGGGAACTTAATGGAATTGGCTCGTAACACTGAAGTGTTTCAGAGTTTGCCTTGGAATTGGGTACCAGCAGGTATCATGTGTTTGCTAACAGTTATCTCCATCAATCTTATTGGTGAAGGACTTCGCGATGCATTCGATCCAAAAGATATTAGATAGGAGGTTTATACATGGAAAAAGAAAAGAATAAGAAGATACTAGATGTAGAAAACCTTCGTGTTTATTTTTATACTAGTAAAGGAGTTAGTAAGGCTGTAGATGGCAATAACTTCAAAATGTACGAAAATGAAACGCTTGCTATTGTTGGTGAATCTGGTTGTGGCAAGAGTGTTACAGCTATGAGTATTCTTGGTTTGGTAGATGAACCAGGAAAAATCGAAGATGGTAGCAATATTTCATATGATGGCGTAAATCTTGCCACTTTAGGTGATGCAGAAATACGTAAGATTCGTGGAAATGATATATCAATGATTTTCCAAGAACCTATGACTTCTTTAAATCCTGTATTTACTGTAGGTTCTCAAATTGAAGAAAACATTCTTCTACATGAAGATGTTACAAAAGATGAGGCGAAAGAACGTACTATTAAATTATTAGATTTAGTTGGTATTTCTCGTCCTGAGAAAATTGTTACGAATTATCCTCACCAGTTGTCTGGTGGGATGCGTCAACGTATCATGATTGCTATGGCTTTAGCATGTAGTCCAAAATTATTGATTGCGGATGAACCTACAACAGCACTTGATGTAACAATTCAGGCTCAAATATTAAAATTAATGAATGATTTAAAAGAAAAAACAGGAACATCTATTATGCTAATTACACATGATTTAGGCGTTGTAGCACAGATGGCGGATCATGTAAATGTTATGTATGCTGGAAAAGTTGTTGAGAGTGCGTCGGTTTTTGAAATATTCAAAAACCCGAAACATCCATATACAGTGGGTTTAATGGCTAGTATGCCTTCTTTAAACAGCGGAAATGAACGTTTGGCTACAATCGAAGGAAGCGTGCCAAATCCAGTAAATCTTCCTTGTGGATGCTATTTTGCTGACCGTTGTCCAAAGGCTATGCCTAAATGTAGAGAGGGACAACCTGGTGATGTTAAAGTTGGTTCAAGACACCATGTAAGTTGTTTCCTATATGAAGAAGGACAGGAGGCATAATATGGAGGAAAAGAAAGTTATACTTGAGGTTAATGACCTTAAAAAGTTTTTCCCTCTTGGAAAAGGAAAATTCAATAAAAATAAAAAATATGTAAAAGCTGTTGATGGAGTATCTTTCAAGCTTTATGAAGGTGAAACATTAGGTCTTGTAGGTGAATCTGGTTGTGGTAAGTCAACGTTAGGACGTGCTATCATACGTTTACATGAGCCTACAGAAGGTGAAGTGATTTTCAACGGAGAAAACATTCTTGAGAAAAATCGCAAAGAAATGCGTAAGCTTCGTGAAAAAATGCAAATTATATTTCAGGATCCATATAGTTCATTGAATCCTAGAATGAATATTTATAACACTCTTTCTGAACCTTTGGTTGCACATGGGTACTTCAAGAAGGGTGATGAACTTAAAAATTATATCCTAGGATTGATGGAGAAATGTGGTTTACCACCATATTATTGCTATCGTTATCCACATCAGTTTTCTGGTGGACAACGTCAACGTATTGGGATTGCAAGATCACTTGCATTAAGTCCATCTTTTATAGTTTGTGATGAACCAGTATCTGCACTAGATGTTTCTATTCAGTCACAAATTATTAATTTAATGGTAGACTTGCAAAAAGAACAGAAAATTTCTTATATTTTTATATCTCATGATTTAAGTGTTGTAAAACATATAAGTAATCGTGTTGGAGTTATGTATTTGGGATCTCTTGTGGAATTGGCTGATAAGGATGAGATATTTAATAATCCTCAACATCCATACACAAAGGCTTTGATGGCTGCGATACCAAAGCCAGACCCTTCACAGCGTTCAGCAATGGAAGCTATTCATGGGGAAATTCCTAGCAATGTAAATGTACCAAGTGGATGTAAATTCCATCCTCGTTGTCCTTATGCAAAGGATATTTGTAAGGAACAAGAACCAGTTAACAAAGAAATTAAACCAGGTCATTTCACACTATGTCATTTCGGTGGTGAATTCAGTGATAAATAGACCTAGATTAAAAGAACTGTTGAAAAAAAAGGAAATAAAAGAAGGTAAAACGGCAAATTTAGAGAAGAATGATTTTCTAGCACTAGTAATAGCAGGATTTTCAGTAATACTACCTGTTGTCTTACTAGCGTTTGGTGTGATTGCGCTATTGCTTTATTTGTTTGTATTATTTTTTCAATAAAAGGTACGAAAAGACAAATTTTCAAAAAATTTGTCTTTTTTTTAGGAATTTTACCTAACTTTCTCGTATATACCTATGGAAGGGCGGTATGTCGAATGAAAAGAACAAGAAAAGATGAAGATGTATTAATGAAGTATTTGGGAAGGCTGTATCAAAAATATGAAGAAACAACCAGTATGAAAAATCCACAAGTAATGGAACAAGATGTTTCATATAATGCTCTTGAATTTCGTATCGATATGGATCGAATCTTGTGTGAATTACCTGAAATTTATGCAGAAATCATTAGGAATGATTTTCTATGTCTAAACGATAGCGATTGGTGGAAGAATAAATATGATGAAAAGACGCACGAACAGCTAAAAAACATTGCGGTAGAGGCATTCTTTCATTGCTTATATACATGAAAAATGGTATTATTAAATACGTAGGTAGGATTAAAGAAGTTCAAAAATACAGGTAATTCTACCAAAAAAAGATACTCATCATAAGTGGTTTTAAGTGTTAAGAGGAGGATACATTTATGTTAAAAGGTATTGCGGCATCGTCTGGAGTAGCTATCGCGAAAGTATACAAGCTGGTACAGCCTAATGTAGAAATCGTTAAAAAAGATGGAGACCCTGCAGTAGAAGTTAAAAAATTCAATGAAGCTCTTGAAAAAACAAAAGCAGATATTGAAGTAGTAAAGGAAAAAGCTTCTGCACGTTTATCTGAAGAAGAATTAGCTGTATTTGATGCACATTTAATGATGGCATCAGATCCTGAGTTTTCTGGACAAATTATTGCTATGATTGAAAATGATAAAGTGAATGCAGAATATGCAACACAAACTGTATCTGAACAAACAGTTCAAATGTTTGAATCTATGGACAATGATTACTTCCGTGAAAGAGCAGCGGATATTAAAGATGTTACATATCGTTTGAAATGTAATTTATTAGGATTGTCTATTCCTGACTTATCGTTAATTGAAGAAGATTCTATTGTTGTTGCTCATGACTTAACACCATCTGATACAGCACAATTAAATGAATTTGCTAAAGGATTTGCGACAGCTATTGGAGGAAGAACTTCTCACTCTGCGATTATGGCTAGAAGTTTAGAAATTCCTGCAGTTGTAGGTACACAAGGTGTTCTAGATGCTGTTAAAAATGGAGACATGTTAGTATTAGATGCAATCGAAGGAGAAGTATTTGTAAATCCTGATGCGCAAACAATTAAAAAGTACGAAGCAAAAGCACTTGCTTTTGCACAAGAAAAAGAAGCTTTACAAGTATTAAAAAGCGCGAAATCAATTACAACAGATGGTCACCAAGTAGAATTAGCTGGTAATATTGGTGGTGTAAAAGATGTTGCTGGAGTATTAAATAATGGTGGTGAAGGTGTCGGATTATTCCGTACTGAATTCTTATATATGAATGCTGATCACTTCCCAACAGAAGATGAACAATTTGCAGCATATAAAGAAGTATTAGAAGGTATGGGCGGACGTAAAGTTGTTGTTCGTACATTGGATATCGGTGGAGATAAGAAATTATCATACTTTGAATTCCCTGAAGAAATGAACCCATTCTTAGGATACCGTGCAATTCGTTTATGTTTAGATCGTACAGATATTTTCCGTACACAATTGCGTGCATTGATTCGTGCAAGTATTTATGGAAAACTTTGTATCATGTTCCCAATGATCGCTACTGTACAAGAATTCCGTGATGCAAAAGCTATCTTCAACGAAGAAAAAGCAAACCTTATCAAAGAAGGTGTACAAGTTGCGGATAATATTGAAGTTGGTATGATGGTGGAAATTCCTGCTGCTGCAGTAAATGCAGATAACTTTGCGAAAGAAGCAGATTTCTTCTCTATTGGTACAAATGATTTAATTCAGTATACAATGGCAGCGGATCGTATGAGTGAAAACGTATCTTACTTATACCAACCATATAACCCTTCTATCCTTCGTCTTGTAAATATGACAATTCAAGGCGCTCATAAAGAAGGCAAATGGGCTGGTATGTGTGGAGAAATGGCTGGAGAACCATATGCAGTACCTTTACTACTAGGTATGGGTCTTGATGAATTCTCAATGTCAGCTACTTCTATTCTTCCAGCACGTAAGATGGTAAATGGCTTAAGCAAAAAAGAGATGGAATCTCTAGCTGCAGAAGCATTAAGTTTATCAACAGCAGAAGAAGTATTAGCACTTGTTAAAAAATCAGTAGACTAATAATAGAGAACAGGATGCGCAAGCATCCTGTTTTTTTTTGAACAACGTTATGGTAAAATATAAGAAAGGTTTTTTTTGATGGGAGGGTGAATCATGAAAAGAAGAACAGAAAGTATACGTTGGCGTATCTTTGTATATAATATTATGCTTCTTTTGATGGTAGCACTTGGTTGTACGATGTATTATTTGTTGAATGATGAAACAATCGATAAGTATAATGACACATTTACAACGTATAATGAATTAAATCATGTATATCATAATGCAAAAGAAATACATACCCTTTATACAGAGTATATCTCTAGTGAAGATGAAACCTTTATCAAACAAGTAGAGAATAGCGAGAAAGAGGCTTTACAAGCTCTACAAAATGTAAAAGATGCATATGGCAAGGTGGATCAGGATAAACATTTTACTAAGCTTAAATCGAGCATACAAGAGTTTTATCAATATGTTAAGAATGCTACCTATACGAAAGATGCACCAGTATCACAAGATCAAGTACATCAACAATTTATTAGTATCATGAGATCACGTGGCGATTATTATGAGATTTTAACCAAAGATATGCAGTTCTATAAAAATCAAGTGCATGAGCATCGTCTTATATTAGGTTGGATGTCAGTTCTCTTGATAACCCTTATGATCATATGGATTATATACTTTTCTAGAACGATGTTAAAATCGATTACAGATCCAATTGAAAAAATCGTCCATAATATGAAACAAATAAAAAAAGGAGAATACGATTTAACACAAATATCCAATGCGAATGTAGAGATGAATGAATTATGTATTGCTCTTGAAGATATGGCAGATAGTGTTCAAAAGAATATACAATATGCAGAAGAAAAGGCAGAATTAGAAAAACGTGTTCTAGAACAACAAAATGAGAACTTAAAAAAGGATGAGTTATTAATACAAGGAGAATTACGTGTTTTACAAAATCAAATAAACCCGCATTTCTTATTTAACACTTTGAATATGATTTATAAGAAGGCGTATAGTGAAGGCGCATATGAAACTAGTGAACTAATGGAAAAGACAAGTCAACTACTTAGGTATAGTTTAGATACTATCAATAAAGTAAGTACCTTAAAAGAAGAGTTAAAAGCGATTGAAAACTATATGTTTCTACAAGAAAAGCGTTTTGGAGAAAGAATCACTTTCCATTTATATGTGGATCCAGATATACAAAATATACACATTCCTACGATGGTTCTACAACCATTGGTGGAAAATGCAGTAACTCATGGTTTAAAAGATACTATAACAGATGGGGAAGTTATAGTAAGTGCAAGTATGAATGGAACAGATATTCTTTTATCAGTAAGCGATAATGGAATAGGTATGTCTGCTCATATATTAGAAGAATTGATCTTAAATGAATATCGTATACATGATGAAGAAAGAGAACACATCGGATTGTATAATGTGACGAAACGATTAAAAACATTTTTTAAAGATCAAGTCGAAATCATTGTAAATAGCAGTGAGGATTGTGGCTTTGAAATAGTGATGAAAATCAAGGGGGAGGAAATCTAATGGTAAAGATACTTGTAGTAGAGGATGAAAAGATAGAACGTGAGACATTGGTTCATATTCTAAAAGAAAATATAAAAGATAGTCTTGTTTTTGAAGCACGTAATGGAAAGGACGCCATTGCGTTATTTGAAAAGGAACAACCAAATATCGTGTGTGCAGATATCAATATGCCTGGAATTAATGGGTTAGATATGATTCGAGATATGAAAGGTAAGAATACAAAAGCGCAATTCTTAATTGTATCTTCTTATAATTATTTTGAATATGCGCAACAAGCCATTCGTTTAGGTGTCGCAGATTTTATTTTAAAACCATATAACATTGCGGAGTTTTTACAGGCAATTGAAACCGTTATACAAAAGTTAACTTCTTTTGATGTAAACCAAGTCGATGCGTTTGAGATGAAAATACAAGAGATGATACCACAAAGAATCCATGAATGTTTGTATGCGATTATTTCAGATGAATCTGAAATAGAACTTTATCGTAAGGTACATGCTTTAAATCCAAAGATTACAAGTGGGATGTGTGTGTTATATAGAGGAATCCAAGAAGATTTTCTTCTTGAACAACTGCACGCCATATTTTCATCTTCGACATATCAAATCATCCAAGAAAAAATACATGGTTTTCTAACTTGCTTTGTCTTAGGAGATAAATCTTTTTCTAAAGAAGATATAGTGAATGTCTGTGAACAACTAGAAAATAATCTTACCAATGAAGCTGGGTTGGGTATTGGAACCATGGTAAATAACATCGATAACTTTCATGATTCTTTTTTAAAGGCAAGAGATCATATTGGAAAACAACTGCCCTTCCAACAACAAATTTATGATAACGTCAATACATTAGGGGGTCATATAAATCACATGCACAACTATGTGGAAGATACCTTAACAATCTTTGAAAATTTGGAGGAAGCATCATTAAAGAATATAATCAAAAAGATATGTGATGATGTACTAATGTTGGATAAAGAAGATATCTTACATCATATCGATGAATATTATGAAGAATTACTCGTGAGTATCAAACGACGATATATGGATATTGATTTACATGATTTTATGTTGTTACCTCTACGTATATCTACCAATGTATACCAAGAGTTGGATATCAATTTAACCTTGAACTTAAAAAAACTATATCACAATGTAAGTGATTTACGATTTAAAAATACCAATCATCTAGTAAAAGAAGCACTCCATTTCATAGAACATAATTATAAGAAGCCAATCACCTTGAGTGATTTGGCAGATCATCTAAAAGTATCTCCTTTTTATATAAGTAAGTTATTAAGTACAACTATGCATAAGACATTTACGGAGATGTTGGCAAAGAAACGTGTGGATGTTAGTAAAGAATTGTTGAGAGGAGATGTCCAAATAAAAGAAATCGCAAGTCGTGTAGGGTTCCAAGGACAAAGCTATTTTAATAAAATATTTAAAAAGTATACTGGTATGACACCAAAAGTATATAGAAATAAAATGAAAAGATAAGATATGACAAAATGTTGTTATAAATAACAAAAATGTTTTAATAAATATGGATTATAATATAGGTGCAGATAAAGACCAAAATAATAATATATATCTGCAATACCATAATTTAAGACTGTTACCAGCCGGTCTTAAATTAATCCTTTTTCTTTAAAAAAATCACGCTTCTCCCAGAGCGTGGTTTTTTTATGTAAAAATATATAACAGCGTATTTACATTTATGATTGTTAAGATTAATTAAGATTTGGTGTAAAAGCACTATGCTATAATGGACATGTTAAATGGATGGGACCATTCAAACGAGGAGTGTAATAACATGGAATTATTAAAAACATTGGAGGAATTCGCTTCATCAAATGCGATCGCCTATATACATAATGGCGAAACGCTTAGTTATCAAGATTTACTTCAAAAGGCAAACCGATTGGCTCATTATCTACAAAGTGAGTTAAAGGATGATAAAACACCAATCCCTGTATATGGACATAAAGATCCACTTATGTTGATTTGTTTTCTAGCTTGTGTAAAGTCTGGTAGAGCATATTGTCCAATTGATGCAGGTATTCCAAAGAATCGTATAGAAGCTATCTTAGAGACGGTTCAATCAGCGATTGTACTAAGCAGTGAAGAGCTTGATGTTGCACAGAATGGTATTGTAGACAAAACAAAATTATATGAAATCATAGATACACATACGGAAGAAATCGATTCTTCTTACGCACTCACAAGTGAAGATATATTTTATATTATATTTACTTCAGGTAGTACGGGTATTCCTAAGGGAGTACAAATTTCTTATGCAAACTTGAATCATTTCCTAGAGTGGTCAATACCTCTTGCAAATGCACAATCAAAAGCAAAGATATTTATCAACCAAGCACCATTTTCATTTGATTTGTCTGTAATGGATTTATACACTTCCTTAGGAAGTGGAGGTACCTTATTTACGTTAGATAAAGAACTACAAAAAGATTATCATACATTGTTTGAAGCATTAGCTTCCTCAAAGGCCAATGTTTGGGTATCCACACCTTCTTTTGCGGATATGTGTTTAGTTGATAAATCCTTTTGCGAAGATATGATGCCAGATATGGAAACCTTCTTGTTTTGTGGAGAGGTGTTAACCAATGAAACGGCTAGAAAACTATTACAACGTTTTCCAAACGCTAAGGTAATCAATACGTATGGACCTACAGAATCTACAGTGGCTATCAGTGATGTAGTTATTACCGAGGAAATAATTGAGAATAGTAATCCTTTACCGATTGGAGTTCAAAAACCAGGTACATGGCTTCAAATCATTGATGAACAGGGGAATTGCCTTCCAGATATGGAAAAAGGGGAAATCATCATTGTTGGAAATACGGTAGGAAAAGGATACTTCCATAATCCTGAGCAAACAAAGAAAGCCTTTTTTACAAGAGTCATTGATGGCGTAGAAATGCCTGCGTATCATACTGGTGATAAAGGCTATCTTGAAGATGGTATGTTGTACTATTGTGGACGTATGGATTTACAAGTGAAACTTAATGGGTACCGTATAGAAATCTGTGATATTGAACAGAATCTAATGAAAGTGGACGGTGTAGAAAATGCCGTAGTAATTCCTAATTATAAAGAAGGAAAGATTAAAAATCTAATTGGATATATTGTGTATCAAGGAGATACAAGTCAACGTTTCCAATTAGGACAAAGCATTTCCGCATCACTAAAACAATTTGTACCAGATTATATGGTACCAAAGAAATATGTGTTCATCGATGAAATGCCAATGACCAACAATGGGAAAGCGGATCGTAAAGCATTACAAGAGGGGTTATCATGAATTTCTTTGAAGGGCTAAGCTTCTTTCTTGTCTTATTCGCAGGATTGATACCAGCCTTTATTCTAGGAGTGAAAGAAAAACCCATCAAACAATATGCCCTTGGGTTTTCTATCTTCTTTCTGTATTTAATCTGTAGAAACAGTATGAGTGGATTTCTCTATCTCATTGCGTTCTATGTCATTGAATGGTATGTGATTCGCATCTATCTATTCTTAAGAAAGAAGTATGGGAAAAACTCTTCACTTTATGTACAATTTGTCATCTTGGCAATGTTGCCATTGATTCTTTGTAAAGTATCCTCTTTGGTTCAACTCAATCTATTTGCCTTTATAGGAGTTTCCTATGTGTCCTTTAAGGTAATACAGATTGTGATTGAAACCTATGATGGTTTAATAGAAGAAATGAGTTTCTTCGAATATAGCAGTTTTATTTTATTCTTCCCTTCGATAAGTTCAGGTCCAATTGATCGAAGTCGACGTTATCTTAGTGATTTGCATAACATTCCAGCAAAGAGTGAGTACTTGCGGATGGCAGGAGAGGGAATCTTTAAGCTTACGTTAGGTATTTTATATAAATTTGCATTGGGTGGAATTGCATTTACTCTAATGAATCGTGTATCTAACATATATGCTCCTTTGGAAGTGATTGCCTATGCCTATTTATATGGAATTTATATGTTCTTTGATTTTGCTGGTTACAGTAATATGGCGATAGGAGCCAGTTATATATTAGGTATTAAGACACCAGAGAACTTCAATAAACCATTCTTAAGTATCGATATTAAGGATTTCTGGAATCGTTGGCATATGACCCTATCCTATTGGTTTCGTGATTTTGTATTCTCACGCTTCATGTTGGATAGCGTACGTAAGAAACGTTTCTCTAGTAAGCTCAATTTGGCATTCTCTGCGTATATGGTTAATATGAGTATTATGGGATTTTGGCATGGAATCACACCTAGCTATATCCTATACGGGTTATACCATGGATTACTACTAGGAGGTTTTGAGTTTTACCAAAAGAAATCAAAGTTTTATAAGAATAATAAAAACAAGAAATGGTACAAACTTCTATCATGGTTTGTGACCTTGAACTTGATCATGTTTGGATTCTTAATCTTCTCAGGTCATTTTATGGAAATTGTTCATCGTCTTGTTCGTTTGCTGTTGTTGCACATATAAAAAATGGAGGAAATGAAAATGAAAAATGAAATTTTAGAAATGTTAGAAGAAGTATGTGAAGATGAAATTGTAAAGGAAGATTTGGATATCAACCTATTTGATACGGGGTTGATTGATTCTTTGGGTGTTACTACCTTGATTGTAGAAATTGAAATGCGTTTTAATATTTCTTTGTCTCCAACAGAAATCGAAAGAAGTCAAATGGACACACCAAATAAGTTAATTGCTCTTTTAGAAGAAAAGAGTTCTGAAAAATGAGAATTATAAAGGCATTTATCACCGCTCTGGTATTATTTGCCATTACCATTACTGGGTTTCGTTGGTATGTAAGTGAAGCTATTACAAGTGATACAAACGATATAGACTATTATCTAAGTCGTAAAAAGTATTTATCTACTTCTGCATTATCAAATAATCTTCATAAAAATACCGCATTGGTGTTAGGTTCAAGTGAATTGAGTCGTTTATACGATTATAAATTTAATACAAAACAAATTGTGAATGCGAAAGATAAAATCTTTATGTTTATTTGAGAAGGGTATTTTCAATCCTTAAACCATGCCATTCGACTAGGTGCAGTAGCACCTAGTATGGAGAATAAAAAAGTAAATTTAATCCTTTCTCCTCAATGGTTTACCAAGGATGGGGCAGATGCAATGTCCTTTACATCAAGATTTTCGGAAGATAACTTCATCGATTTTTTAAAGAACAGCAACATCAAAAAGTCTACGAAAAAGAAAATTATAAAACGTACCAATGAATTATTAACACCGAGCCCAAAAGTAAAAGAACGCGTGATGAAATATGAAAAAGTATACACTAGCAATAAAGCGAGCATTCTAGATAGTGCCTATACAGGTATCTTCGCATCTTTTATATCGTTAAAGACGGATGTAGCTTTCATGTCGGATTATCAATCCTCAGATGTTTATCATCGTATGGCAAAGCCTGTACCTAAATTTACTGGGATTGATGAAACCCGTTTATTAGAAGAGGCAGATATCGAAGGACAACAAAGAGTAAGTAATCCATTTAACATGGATAATGATAATTACAACGCACGCTATAAAAAACGTGTTGAAAAAAAGAAAAATTCACAATTAAATGAATCCTACTCTATTTCACCTGAATATGATGATTTACAACTCTTCCTAGATGTTTGTAAACAAAACAAAATTAGCGTGAATTTGATTATGATTCCAGTGAATGGCGCATGGTATGATCATGTTGGTTTCTCAAAAGAGAAACGTGAAGAGTATTACCAAAACATTAGAACCATTGCTAGAGTAAATAAAGTAACCTTAAGCGATTTAAGTAGCCATGAATATAGCGATTATTTCTTCATGGATGCGACACATTATGGATGGAAAGGTTGGGTGTATGTAATTGAAGACATTCTTAAATTTGAAAAATCATAAGCTATGTATGTATCTTGCATGGACTCTGTTTTTCTATCTTTGTTTTGTGATTATCTTTGTATATTTCTTACAAGCTGATTTATCAGATATCCCTGATTTTATTTATAGTCAATTTTAAAGGAAAAGAGGAGTGAACGTGAAAAGAATAAAGAGACAATTTCTAATCGTTGTTTGTTCCTTGATTTTGGGTTCTCCAATTCAAATAAGTGGGTTTGATCGTGTGAGTGCAAATGGATGTAGCACTAAGATATATACAAACATGGATGATTTCTATAAAGAAAAGAAACGTAGTATTCAACTTCTTGCCTTAGGTGATAGCAATATCTATCGTGGATTTTCTCCAATGACCTATTGGAATGATAAGAAAGTAACGGCATATTCCTTAGCTTCAGCCTCACAACCTGCATGGTTGTCCTATTATTTATTAAAGGATGCGCTTAATTATCAAACACCAGAAGTTGTTATCTTTGAAATTAATGAATTATTTGCGAGTTCAACTTCACAAATTCCTCGTTATTGTAGTGCTATCAATTCTCTGCGTACAGATAACGCAAGACTTCGAGCGATTCATGATGATACAGGCGGTTTAAATCAAGAAGATAAAGATATCTTATATGAAAATTATGCGAATCAAATATATCGTAAGACCGTAAACAAAATCATTCCTTCTCAAAGTATTACGACGAACAATAAACCACCAAATCACTTCAAAGGCTATCTATATGAAACTACTGTGATTCCATTCACTGGCTATGAAACGTATATGTCTCGCTATGATGTTGCCTTAGGACTAGATGAGAAAAAGATTGCTTACATTGATTCCATTATAGAACTTTGTAAACAAAAAAATATCAAATTGCTATTTGTTAAATTTCCAACACGTGAGTGGACTACGCAAAAAAGCAATCTTGCCAAAGAATATGCGAATAAAAGAGGTGTACCTATATTGGATATGAATGCCGATGTTCCTTCCGTGGATTGGATGAAAGATACAAAAGATGCAGGATTTCATATGAACAATGCAGGTGCGATAAAATGTACAAAAGTAGTCGAAGAATTTATCGACAAATATAGACGCCTTTCTCCTACTTCCGATAAAGGAGTGATAAATTCTTATCAGACAACTTATCAAATTTTTCAAAATGCAAAATAAAGGTATCTTAATGATTAGCAGAATAAAAAAAGGTTATCTCATTTAATAGAATATATCTGGTAAGATTTTCTAAAAAAGTGAGGTAACCTTTATTAATTCAATTTTTTATTCAATAACTAATGTGATTATTTGTTTTTTTATATCTTTGCTTATTGAAATTGTAGAGTCGATTTTATTATCTTCCAATTTCATTTGTTTATCTGATGAAAATGGTTCCGATAAAAATTTTGCTATTGTATCCAAATTTTCTTCCTCTATATCTGAGTACATAATGCTTAAAATTAGTGCAGAAGGTAATATGCCTAATTTTGAATATTGATAACCATCAATATTTTCAGGTGCAGTTGTAACTGCTGGTGTATCAGTTGGCTGTTGATCGGCATCATTAGGCTGCTGTTGTTGCTGACCACCTAATAGACTTGTTTGAGTTTGACCCGCTGGGTTATCGTTCGGTG
>JAVWJF010000024.1:0-16677 GCA_036639195.1 Longicatena sp. | reverse complement strand
CAACTTCAAACACAATAATCACAAAGATGAGTAGTAACCCTATCTTCAGTTTATCCATCCACTTATCAAAAACATTATCTTTCTCTAGTTCAAAATCTGATATAACATGATATTTTTCCGGTAAGATTTCAAGAATTGAATCTGTAACTTCACCGCTTTCACTCTTTATGAATATTTGATACGAGCGAAACTCTCCACATGGATAATTCTCTATATCTTTGTGATAAACATTTTTGACGATAGAAGAGAATGTATCAAGAGTAATGTAGTCTCCAAATTCAATAAACGTGAACATTTCATCAAAATTTGGCAAATCCGATGGTTCTACAATATCTTTTGATAAAACTTGATATAGTTCAAATTCAAGTTCCTTGAAAGATTTAGATGAATCCCCTATATTCAAGCGGATATCTAGCTCGCCACCTCCCGAGCCTGCCATACGATACATCACATTTGTTTTAGGCTGAGCGATGTTTAAATTTTGAAAAAAAGCATTGTTTGCGACCTTTATATTATATGGTTTGCGTCGTTCAGAATTTTTGTAATATACAAATGCGGGTAAATCTGGATAAAATACAGTTGATACTTTTGAATCTATCGAATTATTCTTCAATAATTCTACAATTTCTTTTTCTGTAACACGCATTTCATCAAGTGTATTTTTATCTTTAGCATCCTCGGATAATACTACAATATAGTTCCCACTTTTGCGAGTGATAGAAACATCCTTAATCAATAAAAAATCATAAATTAAGAAACAGATAACACCACACAATAATAGAACAGGTAAATACAACCATAGTTTATGAATTTTCTTTTCCATAATCCCCTCCCGCTGTTCTCTCTGTATCATCGTTTCACACTAATTAAAATACGTATTAGAACAACTTTATATGGTTAGCGTATCATTTATAGAAAACGAATACAACATGAATTAAATCTTTTCTTTACATTCTGCTTTATGAATGACATTCTAAATGTATTTCATATCCTATTATTTTTCTATACATATAAAATCAATTCATGTTATAATACCAATGTTTTTAAAGAGGTGAACAAATATGAATTTACAGGCAATATTAAGAGATATCAGAAGAGCAGACCGAGATTATAACCTTATTGAAGATGGTGATCGTATTGCTGTTGGAGTAAGTGGCGGAAAAGACAGTATGGTCTTATTGACTGCTTTACATATGTATTCCAAATTTGAAGGTAAGAATTTTACAGTTGTGGGCATTCATATTAAATTGGGTTTTCCAAATATGAACTTTGATGAAGTGGACGCATTCTGCGAAAATGAAGGAATCGAATTCCATAAATTTGATTCTATTGTTTATGAAATATTAAAGAAGAATTTAGATAAGAACGGAAATTTAAAATGTAGTTTATGTTCCAAATTCAAAAAAGCAACTGTCATCGATGAAGCAAAGAAATTAAATTGTACAAAAGTTGCCTTTGGGCATCATAGTGATGACGCTGTAGAAACGCTATTGATGAATATGATTCATGGTGGTAAGATTGCAACATTCTTACCTAGAATGTATTTATCTAGAACAGATATGACCTTTATTCGCCCTCTTATTTATAGCTATGAGGAAGCCATTATCGCTGCCCAACAAAATAACGATATTCCATTTGTACAAAGTACATGTCCAAACGATGGTTATACAGAACGTCAGGATATGAAAGAATTATTGCAAGATTTCTATGTGAAGTATCCCATGGCCAAGAGTAACTTCGTGCACATGTTAAGCAATCAAGAACAAATTGAATTATGGCATAAAGTAAACGAAGAAAATTAATCTATACAAAAGAAGTGCACTCCGCCAAGGATATACACTTCTTTTCTTTATTCTTTCCCTTCTACAAAGTAGGTAGCTTCCATATCTGCAGTACTTAAAGCAAATGCGAGAGGATACATTTCAAACGCCGCCCCAACATTGCGTACTTCTTCACTTCCACTAAAGCCCATATGATATCGTATCGCAAAAGCTTCTTCACGTGACAATCGTATAAAGCCATTGATGATATAAACACTTTTCTCTCCATGACCATAAGGCAATTGATCATCAAATTCATAATATGGAACTTGTTGCCATGTTCCATTTATCTTTTGATTACGTGTACTTTCTTTATAACAATTAACTTTACAAACATCGTGTAATAAAGCAACAATAGCTACACTCTCATCGTCGTAGTTCATATGATACAATTCTTTCGCACGATCCCTCTTCAAATAATCACATAGACAATCGTATACATTCAAGCTATGTTCTAACAACCCTCCTGCATAAGCTCCATGAAATCTAGTAGAAGCTGGTGCAGTTAAAAAATCACTCTGGTTCAATAAGTAATCCAATAATTTTTCGCTTCCTTCTCGCTTTACATGTTCTTTATATAACGCGATAAATCTCTCTCTATGATCCATGCCCTACCTCCTGTATCTTTGTTAAAAGTATAGCATATGTTAAACAAAAAACAAAACAAAAAAGAAGTCGATTCATCGGCTCCTTTTTTATGTCCAAGAGTAGAGATCTTTCCCTGTAAATGCAGGTGGGTGATCTGTACGAATTTTTAGGATTCCTGCTCGTAGCAAGTATTCACACCAAATCGTAACATCCGATCTCCCTTATCTCTAAGTGTAGGAAAAATGTGTAACTCTTGGACACTTATAGTATATCATGTATATTCTAAAAGAATACTCTTGACATTTATATTTTTTTTGCTTTCTTGAAACTAACAATCATGTATATAAATCAAGTTTATACCTA
Organism: Longicatena sp.; assembly: GCA_036639195.1. GTDB lineage: Bacteria > Bacillota_I > Bacilli_A > Erysipelotrichales > Erysipelotrichaceae > JAVWJF01. Next base: position 13,906 of record JAVWJF010000024.1, on the reverse strand, counting down.
GAAAAAAAAGGAGATTAATTTTCTCCTTTAATTACGCTTAAACAAAGCTCATCGAGCTGAATTTGATCCACAGTTGATGGTGCTTCACTCATCAAATCAGATGCGCTGGCAGTTTTTGGAAATGCAATTACATCTCGTATATTATCTGTATTACTTAAAATCATAATCAAACGATCGAGTCCAATTCCTACACCACCATGTGGAGGTGTTCCATATTTAAAGGCATCAATAAAGAATCCAAATTTTTCATATGCTTCTTCCAATGACATACCAATTGCTTCAAATACTGTTTTCTGTAATTCTTGATCATGAATTCGAATAGAACCACTTAATAACTCATATCCATTCAACACTAAGTCATATGCACGAGAATAACAATGAGAAGGATCACTCATCAATTTATCTACATCCTCTAGATTAGGAGATGTAAATGGATGATGTGCTGCTACATAGCGGTTTTCATCCTCAACATATTCAAACATTGGGAAATTCGTAACCCATAAGAAACGATAGCTTGAAGTATCGATTAAATCTAAGTCATGTCCTAATTTATTACGTAGAGCACCCATTGCCGTTTGAGCAACTTTCTTCTTATCCGCAACCATGAAGATAACATCGTTATTTTCTAAACTATAATTCTTCACTAAAGTTGCTTTTTCATCATCACTTACTACTTTCGCAACAGATCCACTCAGCACATCTTCACTCATCTTCAAATAAGCGAGTGCTTTCGCTCCATAGATTTTTACATATTCTTGTAGTTTATCAAAATCTTTACGTGAGAACTTATCCGCACAATTCTTCGCAACCATCCCACAAATAACACCTTCACTATCCAACACGTTTTTGAACACTTGGAATTCAGTATGTTCAAATACAGCATTCATTGTTTGTAGTTCCATACCAAATCGTAAATCTGGTTTATCACTACCAAAACGAGCCATACATTCTTCATATGGTATACGAAGGAAAGAATCAAGTTCTACATCTTTCACTTCTTTGAAAATTTTCTTCATTAATCCTTCTGTTACATTCCAAATATCTTCTTCTTCAATAAAACTCATCTCTATATCGATTTGCGTAAATTCTGGTTGTCGATCCGCCCTTAAATCTTCATCACGAAAACATTTAGCAATCTGGAAATATTTCTCTAAACCACCCACCATCAACAACTGTTTATATAGCTGTGGTGATTGTGGAAGAGCATAGAATTCTCCTGGTGTTAAACGACTTGGAACTAAATAATCACGTGCTCCCTCTGGTGTCGACTTACATAAGATTGGAGTTTCAATTTCTAAAAAGCCTAAATCAGATAAATAATTACGAGTTAACATTGTGACTTTGTGACGTAACATCAAATTCTTCTGCAATACACTTCTTCTTAAATCAAGATAACGATATTTCAAACGTGTATCTTCTAAAGCATCTGTTTCATCCGCAACAATGATCGGTGTTGTTTGTGCACGGTTTACAATTGTCACTGATTCTACCTTTACTTCGATATCCCCAGTAGGAAGCTTAGGGTTTTTATCTTTACGTTCACAAACGATTCCTTTTACTTCTAAGATATATTCATTACGTACATCTTTGATTTGTTCTGCGATATGCTCATCAAATACCAATTGTGTAATTCCACTACGATCTCTTAAATCAATAAATACAAGTGCACCGAAATTTCTACGTTTTGCGACCCAACCAACTAACGTCACTTCTTTTTGTGCATCTTCGATTCTTAACTCTCCATTTTGGTGTGTTCTATTCATGTGTATTCCCTTCTCCCTGACACGTACATACATGTTCATCTTGTGCAAACATCGCATCTATCGCATCAATAATCTCTTCTATTTTTACTGTTTGTTTTACTTGGTCTTTAATCCGTTTTATATTAACAGTCCCTTGTTTGATATCATCTTCTCCAACAAACAATGCTACTTTTGCTTTTTGACGATCGACCGTTTTAAATTGGGCTTTAAAAGAACGATTCAAATAATCCATATCACAACGATACCCCGCAGAACGAAGTGCAGTTGTAATTTGCAATGCTTCATTTCTAACAGATTCATCTAGACATAAAACATAGGCATCCAATCCATCTTCTTCATTTAACACAATACCTTCAGCCTCACAAGCAATGATCAAACGCTCAATTCCCATCGCCCAACCGATTCCACTCATTCCTTCTGGTCCTCCAAAATATTCCACAAGACCATCGTAACGACCTCCTGCAAACACAGTCGATTGTGCACCCATATCTTTATTAACAGAAACAACCTCAAATACCGTGTGTGTATAATAATCCAAACCACGAACCAAACGATCGTCTACTTCATAAGGAATTCCTAATGCATCTAGACCTTCCAATACTTCTTTAAAGTAAGCTTTACTTTCTTCATTTAGATAATCTTCCATTTTAGGTGCAGTTTTCATCACTTCACGTTCATGATCAACTTTACAATCCAAAATACGCAATGGATTTTGTTCAAAACGACGTTTACAATCTCCACACATATGTTCAATATCGTGTTCAAAGTGTTTTTTCAATGCGCTACGATATGCATCGCGTGATGCATCATCCCCTAACGTATTGATTAACACCTTCATATCTTTCAATCCAAGAGCCGTAACAAAAGACCAACCAAGAGTGATTGCTTCTACATCCAACAAAGGACTCTTTGCACCAATGACTTCTACACCAAACTGATGAAAGATACGCATTCTTCCCTTTTGTGGACGTTCATGACGACACTGTGGTCCTACATAATACATCTTTACTGGTAAATCTGCATATCCAAACATTTTATGTTCCACAAATGCTCTAGCAACACCTGCCGTACATTCTGGACGCAAAGTCAAAGATGTAGAACTATTTTCTAACTGAAATGTGTACATCTCTTTATTGACCATATCACTGGAATCATTTCCTCTTTTAAACACATTGGTATGTTCAAAAATTGGGGTTCTAATTTCCTGATAATTATATACATAACAAAACTGACGAATCAATTCTTCTAAACGATGCCATTTACCAACCTCACTTGGTAGTACATCTTGTGTTCCTCTAGGTACTTGATAATTCATATTTATTTCCTCCTATAAAAGTATAAAAAAACGCCCTGTATAAGGACGTATCTATACGCGGTGCCACCTTATTTCGTTCATTGAACGCTATACTCAAGTCCATAACGCAGACATGCGATTACCCATTTCCTGATAACTCCTCAAAAGTGTCCCAAGTATACACCAAGTGAAGACTTTCAGCACAACATCTTCTCTCTATAACAAGGCATATAATTAGCTCTTTATCTATGGATTATCTATAGTTTACCTAGGTTAAAGTATTTTGTCAATAGAAAATGCGTTCTCTAAAAGCACGAAGGTTTCTTTCTCTCACAAGATTTTCGCAAATAGCTTGCTGTGATAGTATTTGAAGAATCGATCATTTCTCGTGGTGTTCCCGTAAACACAATTTCTCCTCCTGCACTACCGCCATCTGGTCCTACATCAATGATATAGTCAGCTCGTTTCATAACATCTAAATTATGTTCTATCACAAGCACTGTATTTCCACGTTCCACAAAACCATCTAATACTTCCATGATTTTATGAACATCACATGCATGCAAACCTGTAGTAGGTTCATCAAGTACATAAATGTTTCCTTTTTTATCTAAGTATTTCGCTAATTTCACACGTTGTCGTTCACCACCCGATAAAGTAGATAATGATTGTCCCAAAGATAAATAAGATAAGCCTACTTCCATCATAGCGTGAATATGCTTATGGATTTTCTTATGTTCTTGAAAAAAAGAATATGCTTCTTCAACACGCATTTCCAAAATATCTACAATCGTTTTACCACGATATTTATAAGACATTGCTTCATCACTGTATCGTTTTCCTTCGCATGCCTCACAAACAGTTACAACGGGATCCATAAACACCAATTCCGTCAAAATTACGCCTCTTCCTTTACATACAGGACAAGCTCCTTTACTATTGAAAGAAAACAATGAAGGTGATACATGATTTTCCAACGCAAGTAGTTTGCGAATATCATCAAAGAAACCAAGGTAAGTCGCTGGGGTAGAGCGTGATGTAGCGGTAATCGCAGATTGATCCACCAAAACCACTTGTTCTTCATACTCTTTCGCAAAAACATCACGAATCAAAGTAGACTTACCAGAACCTGCAACACCACTTATCACACATAATACATGCAAAGGAATAGACACAGAAACATCTTTCAAATTATGTAAAGAAGCATGAGTAAGCTCTAGATAGGAAGTAATCGCTCTAGTATTTTCTTTTACTTCAACATATTCACGCATAGCTTTCCCTGTTAAAGTATCCGTTTTTAACAATCCTTCATAACTCCCCTGATACAGCACTTCCCCTCCATAACTTCCTGCATGAGGCCCTACATCGATTACTTCATCCGCAATGGATATAACATCTTTATCATGTTCTACCACCAACACGCTATTTCCTTTATCACGAAGGCTTTGTAATAACTTACTCATTCTATAAACATCTCGTGGATGCATTCCCGTACTAGGTTCATCAAAAATATACATCATTCCCGTTAACGAGCTTCCCATATAGCGTACTAATTTTAGTCGTTGCGCCTCTCCTCCAGATAATGATGTGGATTCACGATTCATACTTAAATATGGAAGACCAATTTCAATCAAGCGAGATAAAGAGGATAAAAGACTTTGAATGATAGATTGCGCACGATCATCGTGTATAGTTTCAAGTATATGATATAGCTGTGTAAACTCCATTTCGCAAAGATCATGTATCGTGTATCCTTGTATTTGACAGGATAATGCCCTTTCATTCAAACGCTTTCCATGACAACTAGGACATGGATGAGATTGTATTAATTTCTGATAACGAAGAAGAGACGTCTCTTTTATTTCTGAAATATCTCTTTTCAGTAATGCCTTCTTTAAAAAATTGTAAATACCACCTACATCTTTATGAACTTGTTTCCCATTACGTTCATATGCTCCATACAATAACAAATTACGTTCCTGTTCACTATAATCCTTCCACTGTTTATCCGGATCAAACAAACCACTATTCACGTATGCTTTCCAATACCATTTTCCTGGATGAAATGCTGGCAAATCTAACATATCTTCATTCAAACTTTTGTTATCATCAATCACCGCAAAAATATTCACATCTATAATAGTGCCAATCCCCATACAATGTGGACACATACCATTAGGATTGTTGAAAGAAAAATAAGAAGCTGTACCAATATAAGGAGTTGCAATCCTTGAAAACAACAAGCGCATCAATGTATACATATCACTAATTGTACCTACAGTTGAGCGAGCATTACCGCCTAACCTAGATTGATCAATAATGATGGATGCTGATAAATTCTCAATACACTCAACTCTTGGTTTTTCAAACTTAGGTAAACGTCCTCGTATGTATGCTGAATACGTCTCATTCATTTGTCGTTGGCTTTCTGCCGCAATCGTATCAAATACAATACTTGATTTCCCTGACCCCGAAACTCCTGTAAACACAACAATCTTTTCTTTCGGTATATCTAGTGTAATATTTTTTACATTGTTTTGTGTTAATCCTTGTATATGAATCTTATTTTTATCTTGCATAAATACCCTCTCCTTCTTCAATATACCCTAAAGTATAAAGCCTCCAGTAAGGGGAAAGTCAAGACACATCTCTCTATGCCATTTTAGAAAGCTTGTTTTATTTTTTTATACTAGTCGAAAACAAACCATGCACACTACAATACGCATATACTTCGCCACTACCTGTATATGGGAAGCGTATTTCCATCGGTTGTTCTGGATATAACTTTATAAACTGCATGCGATCATATGATACAAATGCAACAAAAGAAATATAGTGTTCTTTTTTCATATCGTGTTCCATACTCACGAAGTAATCATGCTCGACAATGTTGATATCTAGTTTATGATCATCGTCAACTAATTTCTCTAATGGATGTAAGGTATAACCACAACAATGCATATCCACATACGACATTGAAGTTAGAATATTACCACATTTTGGGCATACATAAAATTGTATATCTTTTATATTTCCCTTATCTTTGCTTTTGGTCTCCAGACTTCCATTAAAGAAACAATCCATAGACACTTCAAATAGTTGTGATATTTCTTTTATCAGCGAAATATCCGGAACCCCTTTGCCACATTCCCACTTCGACACTGCCTGCTCACTTACATGTATTTTCTGTGCCAACTGCTTTTGTGTCAGATTTTGTTCTCTTCTAAGTTTTCGAATCAATTTCCCAATTTCATATACATCCATATAAATCACCTCATAACTATTCTATCTTCCTTTTGAACATAATACAAACAACGCATCGTTGAGAAAAAAAGAAGCCTTTGGTTTCTGGCTTCTTTATAATATATTTATTTCTCGACACATAAAAACAGGTGTTTAATTCTATGTCTGTTACATAGTGTTCCTATATCTGCTTTTCTATTTGATCAACCATTCTATTTAAAGGTTTAATTCTTAAAATTAATCTATTATTTATATTACTAAAACAATCAACAAAACCATACATAATGCAATTATATTTCTTGTTTTATTATATATAGCCACAAATCAAATCTTTCAAATTTATCATTTTTTTGTACTATCATTCAATAATTTTGATAATTGCTTACTCATTGCATCTAATTTCAAATTCATTTTATTTAATAAATAAATACAAATAATAATAAGAATGAATGGAAAAAATTTTACAAACATAATGATATAATCATAAGGTGTAAACATGTATTATCCCCCTCCCTATGATGTCATTATAAACCTTGCTATTATAATAATCAATAAATATTGTCACAGTCTAATCTAGATCAAACTAGTCAATCATATTCAAACACTATAAAAACTTAATGGAATATTAAATTAGCTAGATTTTACAAAGAATTATTAGCCCTATTTAAGATGCAAATTTAATTAATATTGTAATTTTACAAGTCATTGACAAACGTAATTTTCTAGTAAAAAAAAAGAAGCGTAAGTATCTTCTTCTCTTTATTCAACTGGATCGTTGATGTTTTGACAATTGTGATATACCTGTTGTACATCATCTACATCGTCTAATAATGTTACTAAACGCTGGAAGAGTTTTAAGTCTTCTCCCTCTAGTGTAATATATTCATTTGGAATCATAGTATCTTCCATAACTTCAAATTCAACACCAGGGATTAGTCCTTCAACAGCTTCTTTCGCTTTGTTTAAATCTGTAGGTTCTACTGTAATGGTCATATCTTCACCATCTACTTCAATATCCTTAAGTTCAACTTCGCCCATAATCAATGCGTCCATCATAGCTTCTTCATCCGTATATTTGATCACGATTAAACCAACATGTTCATAATTAAAAGATGCACATCCAGCAACTCCTAATTTAGCATGCGATTTATTAAAACAAGCACGTAAATCTGCAATGGTACGATTTGCATTGTCTGTTAAACAGTCAATGATTACTGTTGCGCCTCCATTAGAACCAAAACCTTCATATGTTGCGGCAGAATAATTTTCTGTACTTCCACCCTTTGCTTTTTCGATGGCGCGTTTAATAACATCCGCAGGTACTTGGTTTGCTTTTGCGCGTTCAATTACTTTTTTTAGAGGCATATTCATATCTGGATCAGGAACTCCAGCTTTTGCTGCCATTAAAATTTCCTTACCAAAACGTGAATATACTTTCGCTTTTGCGTTTGCCGTTTTCTGCATAGCTGCAGCACGTACTTCAAAATGTCTACCCATTATTAATCACTCTCCAAATTTCCTAATCTAGTATAGCATACTACACTGATTAATGGCAAATAGAACTTTATAAGAATTGTTCTATTTACTGTATTACATAACAAAGAAACGAAATATTCTACGATATAAGTTATTTCTCCTGTTTTGTATCTATAACTGCTTTTGCAATCGCCTCTCCGATTGCTTTTTGTCCTGCATCTTTTCTCAAATAAGCAAGATCAGAGGAATCACTAACAAACCCCATTTCAACCAGAACTGCAGGTCTTTCATTCTTTTTGACCACATGTAAAGTATCACCATTTTGTGCATAGCGAGCTTGGCTATAATTCAATTTTGAAAGTTCTTGCATAATGTTGTTGGCATAATTCATGCTTTCTCCTACACCTTCATTTGCATATGTATCAAATCCATAAGCGCGTTGAGATACAAGTTCACTAAAATTCAAATGCAAGGAAACAAACAAATCTGCTTGATTTGCAGATGCTATATCTACTCGATTTTGTAAATCTTTTATTTCATAATCACCTACAGAAACATCTTTATCCCTTGTATATACAACTCGATAATCATTTTTTTCAAGGTATGCGCCCATATATTTTGCTACAGAAAGTACAACGTCTTTCTCATACACTCCATCAAAGTCACTGCCTGGATCATATCCACCATGTCCTGGATCAATCACAATGACTCCCTTCATATGTTTCTGTTTCACACTTGTCTCTTCTTTGCTTTCCTCTACAAAGTTATCGACAGCTTTCACGACACTATCTTCTCTTGCATTTATAATGTATGAAATGGTTGTACCACTAACTACAAATATAAATAGGCAAGATAGGATAAAAACCATCTTCATTTCATCATTCGATTTTTTTATAATCCTTACGATTATTCTTCTAATATTTTTCATGCAGATATTCTATCATGTTTTTTTGTTCATATCAATCATGAAATTTATAGTCTATATTCTCGTTTTTTAATTTCATGTGTACGCTCCACAACGTTACTATTTGATATTGTATTTCGTTCTAGTCATTAAAAATTTTTACAATAGCGTTAATATTGGATGAAGATGAAATTAACAAATCCAATAAAAAAATATAATTTATATGCTTGGGGTTCAAAAAATGCGTATACACCATTTTTGGTATATACGCACTCTTTTAATTCGCAACTATATTTACTACTTTACCTTTTACTACAATCATTTTACGGATCGTTTTTCCTTCTAATTGCGTTGCTACACTTCCAATTTTTAATGCTTCTTCTTTTAGTGTATCTTCATCACTACCATTTGGTACGCTGAATTTACCTCTCAATTTACCATTGACTTGCACGATGATTTCTATTTCATCTTCCACTAACATAGCTTCATCATATACAGGCCAAGGTGCGTACGTAATGGAATCGGTTGCTTGGAATACATTTGCCCACAATTCTTCACCAGCATGTGGTGCGAAACATGCGAACATTTTTAAGAATCCTTTCGCATATTCTACATAAATTTGATCCGCTTTATAACATTCGTTGATAAAAATCATCATTTGAGAAATCGCAGTATTCAAATTTAGTGTTTCTACATCGTTTGTTACTTTCTTGACTGTCGCATGGTATACCTTATCAAGTTTCCCATCATTTGTATCTGAGAACTTATCATATTCGGTATACAAACGCCATACACGATCAATCCATTTACGTGCACCATCTAATCCATTGGTATTCCAAGGAAGAGCAGCTTCCAAAGGTCCCATGAACATTTCATACACACGCAATGCATCCGCACCATGTGTTTCTATAATATCATCAGGATTTACAACATTCCCTCTTGATTTTGACATTTTTTCATTGTTTTCTCCAAGAATCATCCCTTGGTGGAACAATTTTCCAAATGGTTCTTTTGTTGTCACAACTCCACAATCATACAATACTTTATGCCAGAATCTTGCGTATAGTAAGTGTAGAACAGCATGTTCTGCACCACCTACATATAAATCTACTGGTAACCAGTGTTTCAATAGTTCCGGATCCGCAATTGCGTCTTCATTTTTAGGATCAATATAACGTAAATAATACCAACAAGAACCTGCCCATTGAGGCATTGTATTGGTTTCTCTTGTACCTTTTACTCCATCGATTTCAACTTGTAGCCAATCTTCACAATGTGCTAATGGAGATTCTCCACTATCACTAGGTTTGAAGTTCTTCGTCTCTGGCAATTCTAAAGGAAGTTCATCTATATCTACAGTACGTGTAGTTCCATCTTCCATTTGGATAATTGGAATTGGTTCTCCCCAATAACGTTGTCTAGAGAATAACCAGTCACGTAATTTGTAAGTCGTTTTTGCACATCCGCATGCGTGCTCTTCTAACCAAGCAATCATAGTGTCAATGGCTTCTTGTTTCCCCATTCCATCTAAGAAACCAGAATTGATATGTGTACCATCTTCTGTGTATGCTTCTTTACTAATATCTCCGCCTTCCAATACTTGAACGATCTCGATATCAAATTTCTTTGCGAATTCATAGTCACGTGTATCGTGCGCTGGAACCGCCATAATAGCTCCTGTGCCATAGCTTGCTAGTACATAATCAGAAATCCAAATTGGCACTTCTTTACCATTGACTGGATTGATCGCATACGCACCTGTAAACACACCTGTTTTATCTTTGTTTAATTCTGTACGTTCCATATCTGATTTGGTAGCACATGCCTTTTTATAAGCATCAATTTCAGCCTTTTGTGATGCTGAAGTAATTTCGTCTACATAAGGATGCTCTGGTGACATAACACAATAGGTAGCTCCAAAAAGTGTATCACAACGAGTTGTAAATACAGTGAACTCTTTATTTGTATCTTTGATTTTAAAGTTCACATTTGCACCTTGTGATTTTCCAATCCAATTGATTTGCATTTCTTTTGTAGAAGAAGGCCAATCACATAAATCCAAATCTTCTAGTAAACGTTCTGCATATTCGGTAATCTTTAAAACCCATTGACGCATAGGTTTACGAATAACAGGATATCCTCCACGTTCACTCTTTCCATCGATGACTTCTTCATTCGCAAGTACCGTTCCAAGTTCAGGACACCAGTTTACAGGGATTTCATCCACATATGCCAATCCTTTGTTGTAAAGTTGTAAGAAAATCCACTGTGTCCATTTATAGTAATCTTTATCAGTCGTTGAAATTTCACGGTCCCAATCATAGGAAAATCCCAAAGCTTGAATTTGCTCACGGAAATGATCAACATTCTTCTTTGTAAATTCTGCAGGATGGTTCCCTGTTTGAATCGCAAACTGTTCTGCAGGTAAACCAAACGCATCCCATCCCATTGGATGTAATACATTGTAACCTTGCATACGTTTCATTCTAGAAATGATATCTGTTGCTGTATATCCTTCTGGATGTCCTACATGCAATCCATTTCCACTAGGATATGGAAACATATCCAATACATAACATTTTGGTTTTTCAAAATCCCATGCATCACATGCAAACGTTTTATTGGTTAACCAATAGTTTTGCCACTTTTTCTCAATACTCTTATGTTCGTAACTCATACAATCTCTCCTTTTTCATATAAAAAAACGTCCTCATCTAAGGACGTTATAAGTAACGCGGTACCACCTTAGTTCATCTTTTACAAGATGCCCTTCATTTCTTCTTAACGCGAAGTTACACGGATCAAGTGATCAAGCTCCTTAACGAGTTCCCAAGTTATCTGTATCAGCTTACACCAACCGCTGACTCTCTATAACAGTGCACAAGGTACTACTTTAATTCAATGCTTATCTGCCATTTAGTATATCGAAAATTACGAAAATAGTCAATGATTTCTAAAGAATTCTAGAATCCACAGCCTATACAACTTTAAAATTTCATAAAAGTATATTTCTAAAAGAAAAATAAATATATAAATACAGCGAACATTGCTAGCGTAAACAACATACTCTTTTCGATATCTTCGCCTTCTCTTTTTCTTTGCATAAGTTGTGAAAAGCTAATATATCCATAAATTGCTAAAGCTCCTATTTTGGCATAGACCTGTAAAAAAGGCCATACCATCGATACTATAAAGAGTACAATTATGCCTACGATACCAATCATTCTTAATGTATTTTGATTTTTTTTCATATCATCACCAACCGCTATAAGGATATCATACCTGCTACATATTATCCAATCTTTTTTAAAAGATAAATATTTATATTGTGTACACAATCATCAATACTTATTATATATACTCCAACATATTTGTATGTTATACTTTGAATATAAAGTATTTCATCATGGAGGGAAAAAGATGAAAAAATTACTATGTTTTGTACTATTAGTTGGTTTGTGTATTGGTTTGACAGGTTGTGAAAATAAAAGCGATGAGGATATCGCAAAAGATGTAGACAAGAAGATTGAAAATGCGGGTTGGAAAGTTCAAGACAGACCTAAAGAAGGTACGGTGGCGCAAGATAGCGTACTTATTATAATCGACAAAGATAAGAACTTCGGTATCTCAAGAGATATAGAAAAAAATGAAATATTAAGTATTAGTTTTTTATATTCAACCTCTGAAATTTATATGGTATCTTATAAAATAGAAGACAAGAAAACAGTCGGCAGCCATTTTAGTTCAGATTCCGTGCTAAGTTGTGTTGGCTATGATATAGAAAACGATAAAGTAGATGAAAAAATGGCAACGGAAGGTGTATGTGACGCAAAACAAGTAACAGGACTAAAAGATACACTCAACTCTAGAGATGAATTACTAAAGAGTGCTGATATTGAAATTGAAAATCTTCAAATTTGGGCTACAGAACATTTTAAAAATATAAAGGAGTAAATTTTCAAATTTAATCCTAGATATAAAAAGAACGCCTCAAGGCGTTCTTTTTACTAGGTTATCGAAAGGAAATCGATATGAATACAAGTAATTGAAATTTGTGTACATTACAATAAAAGGAAGGAATGTAAAGGAATACACACATTTCAGATCAATCATAGCAAGGCCAGTACCATGATTGTAGAAATAAGAACCTTATTTCCGTTATTATAATAACACTATTTATACAAAATGTAAACCCTTCCATTTATTCTTGTGTTCCTTTCTAATACTACATATATAAAAAAGCTATACTTGCGTATAACTTTTTAAGATCTTATTTGTTTTGGATATAGTCATCCATTGCGGCAGCTGCTTTTTTACCAGCACCCATAGCTAAGATTACGGTTGCTGCACCAGTTACTGCATCTCCTCCAGCAAATACACCTTCACGAGTTGTTTTACCGTTTTCATCCGCAACGATACATCCTTTACGGTTTGTTTCTAAATTTTCTGTAGTAGAACGGATAAGTGGATTTGGTGAAGTACCAATTGCCATAATCATACACTCGGAAGTTTGACAGCAAAAAATTTAATGAAATTTCATAGAGGCTTTAGATAAAGTCTTTTTTAATGCAAATTTTGTCAAATTTTATGCATAAATATATAGTATTTAATAGTATTTAGTGTTATAATAGTATTAGGTGATTACTATGAAAGTATCTTTTACTAAAACTAAATCTAATGAAACCTTCTATATTTCTCGTTCCTTCATCAATCAAAGTGGTAAATGCACTTCTAAAAATCATTTACGCCTTGGTACTTTGACTGAACTTTCTTCTTCTCTTGGCACAGATCGTGATGGTGTTTTACTTTGGGCTAAAGAACAAGCTCGTATTGAAACCGAGAAGTTTAATAAAGAAAATGAAGCTGTTTCTATCTCTTTCTCTCCCTCTCTTCTTATTGAAAAAGAGAAATCTCGTTTTTTCAACTCTGGCTATCTTTTCTTACAATCACTTTACAGTGATCTTCGCTTTGACAATATCATTCGTAATATCAAAGCACGCCATGATTATGAATATAATTTAGATTCTATCCTTTCGGATTTAATTTATTCTCGTATCCTTCATCCATCCAGCAAGAAAAGTTCTTATGTATTCGCTCAATCTCTTCTTGAACAGCCTAAATATCAATTACATGACTTATATCGTGCTCTATCGGTTTTAGCTCAAGAATCTGATTATATTCAATCGGAAGTATATCGTAATAGTAATTTTATTCATAAGCGTAATA
>JAVWJF010000023.1:0-17000 GCA_036639195.1 Longicatena sp. | reverse complement strand
TGCACTCCAGCACCTGGTCCAATATCAATAATATAGTCAGACGCTAACATCGTATCTTCATCATGTTCTACAACAATTAAGGAGTTTCCTAAATCACGCATATCTTTCAAAGCACCAATCAAGCGATCATTGTCACGTTGATGTAACCCAATACTAGGCTCATCCAACACATACAACACGCCACTCAAATGAGACCCGATTTGTGTTGCTAGACGAATACGTTGCGCTTCTCCTCCTGAAAGAGAACCAGCCAAACGATCCAATGTCAAATAACCTAATCCAACATTAAACAGGAAGCCAAGACGTTCTTTGATTTCTTTGACTACTAATTTCGCAATTCCTTCTTGTTGTGTAGTAAGTTTCAACTGCTCCATAAAAGCAACCGCTTGTTTAATAGACATCGTTGTCCACTCATAGATGTTTAAACCACCTACACGCACACTCAATGCTTGTTCATTCAATCGTTTTCCACCACATGTTGGACATGGAGCTTCTGCTAAGAACGTCGCATACCATTCTCTTGACATCGTACTCGTTGTTTCCATATAACGACGTTCAATCAACGTACATGCTCCTTCAATAAACTCTGTTTTCTTCATGACGTTTCCACTTCTTGATTCCAACTTATAAGTAATTAAATCTTTTGAACCGAACAATACAATATCCAATTCTTCCTTTGTGAAATTCTTAATTGGTTTATCGATGCTAATTTCATAATAATCTAATAACGCCTTAAAGCGCTGCCATTCTAAATTCTCCGTGCCAGCGATATTTTTATAATAAATGATGCCACCTCTACGAATGGATTTGTTACGATCTGGAATCAAATAATCCACATCTACTTTTTGAGTGATTCCTAATCCTTTACAAACATCACATGATCCAAATGGAGCATTGAATGAAAATAAACGAGGTTCTAATTTAGGAATAGAGAATCCACAAAATTTACAAGAATAATTACTAGAGAATAAAATCTCTTCATCCTTATAGGATACGATGGCTAACCCATCACTCATTTTCAGTGCAGTTTCTAATGAATCATGTAAACGAGAACGATCTTCTCCTTTTACAATACGATCAATTACTACATCTACATTGTGCTTCTTATTCTTCTCTAATGGTTCTACATCTTCTAGTAACTTCAGTTCACCATCTACACGAACACGGATATATCCATCTTTCTGCAACTTCTCAAACAAATCTTTATGTGTTCCCTTTTGTCCATGAGAAATCGGAGACATAATAATAAGTCTCGTTTTATCTTCAATCTCCATAACACGATCCACCATTTGTTTAATGGTTTGTGATGTGATTGGTTCATTGTGATTAGGACAATATGGTACCCCAATTCTAGCAAATAACAAACGCAAATAATCATAGATTTCCGTTACTGTTCCTACTGTGGAACGAGGATTATTACTCGTTGTTTTTTGATCAATGGAAATGGATGGAGAAAGGCCTTCGATGGAATCCACCTCAGGTTTTTCACTATTCCCAAGAAATTGTCTTGCGTATGCACTTAAAGATTCTACATACCGGCGTTGTCCTTCTGCATAAACGGTATCAAATGCCAAGGATGTCTTACCAGAACCAGATACCCCTGTCATAATAACGAATTTATCTCTAGGAATTTTAATGTCTATATTCTTAAGGTTATTCTCTCTTGCACCTTTAATATCTATAAAATCATGACTCATATTTATGACCTCCAAACTACCTTTACATTATACATTAGTATTCCCAAAATAACTAACTTTTCGCACAAGAATTGAGGTTTTTTTAAGTTTCTCAACACTTCTTTCACCTTTCTAAGGCTATATCTATTACAAGCTATTCCTATATAAATGCTATCTTTTCATCATTCATTTTCATTTTATCGAAAAAAATAGTACAATATAGAAAACGAGGTAATATTATGCAAGCAAAAATACGATTGACAAGAATTGATAATCGCTTAGTACATGGCCAAGTAGGACTTACATGGACAAACTCTTTGGACGTAGATACTATCGTTGTTATTAATGACTCTGCCGCAACTAGTTCTTTTGCGCAGAAACTTATGCAAAGTATCGCAAGAAATGCCAATGTTGCGATACGTTTTTATAGCGTTGCGGATTTTATTCATGTATTTCTTGAAAACGAGAGTAACCAAAAACTCTTTTTAGTAGTACAAACCCCTCATGAAATACGTTTGTTAATTGAACATGGAATCCCTGCCCATCACATCAATGTAGGAAATATGCACTATGAAAAAGGAAGAGTACCTTTTAATCGCAAAGTATATCTAACACAACAAGATATTGAAGACTTTAACTATATGATTGATCAAGGAGCGGAGCTCTTCTATCAGGATGTTCCTGGGGCAGTTGTAGAAAAAGTTGGAAAATTAGATTATGAAACGATGGCGAAGCGTAGATAAGCTTCGCTTTCTTTTATGCACATCAATTTGTAGGATTTATCTTTCAAAACAAGAAGAATAATGCTAATATAAAATTTAAGGAGTGATCGTAATGAAAGAACTCGTTATAAACGAATTAAAGAAACGTTGTAAAGAAAATATCATCAAGGAAAACCCTGTGTTTACCGCAAGTGAAATTGCGGATACCTTGCAGATTAGTCGCAATACCGTTTCCCAATATTTAAATGAAAAAGTAAAAGAAAAAGAAGTTGTTAAAATCAATTCAAGGCCAGTGTATTTCTATGATCGAAAAATGGTAGAAGAAAAGTTTGGTCAAGTAAAGGGAGATGGAGTCTTTGCATCTTTTCAAGAATTTGTAGAATCTTTTTGTGATTTACCAGAAGATTTTGAACTTCTTATCGGATACAACAATTCGCTTCATAATGTTGTAGAGCATTGCAAGGCTGCCATTACATATCCTGGTGGACTCCCTATTCTTATTCATGGTCCTACAGGAACTGGTAAAAGTATGATTGCCTCTTTGATGTATGAATATGCCTTGCATCAAAATATCATCGATACACAACGTAAATTTGTAAGTGTGAACTGTTCAGAATACGCCAATAACCCAGAACTTTTAACGGCCAATCTATTTGGTCATGTAAAAGGAGCTTATACAGGTGCAGACGATGATAACCCAGGACTTATATCCCTTGCGGATGGAGGCATCTTATTTTTAGATGAGGTGCATTGTTTAAAAGCCGAGTGTCAAGAAAAATTATTCTTCTTTATGGATAAGGGAATGTATCATAAAGTTGGAGACAATGAAAACTGGTTCCATTCCAAATGTCGACTTATTTTCGCGACAACAGAAGATCCACAAAACGTATTACTAAAAACATTGTTGCGTCGTATTCCCATTACAGTCACAATTCCTTCATTAAAGGAACGCCCTTTGATAGAAAAACGAGAACTTATATATACAATTTTTACAAACGAAAGCAAACGACTAGGAAAAGAAATTTTCATTAGTAACCTTGCCTATCAATCGTTGATGGATTTTGAATTCCCTGGCAATATAGGAGCTATGAAAAATGCAATTAAAGCTGCTTGTGCGAATGCATTTTTAACCAATCGACAAGACAATGCTTTACGCATTGAGATTCCTCACCTTCCTGATTATATATTCTTACCAATGACCACGGTACAATTAAAATCATCAGGAACAATACAAGAAACAATGATCCCTATCTCCAAACTTAAAAGTACCATGAATTATGCTTCCCCTTTCTTGCATTTATACGATCGTCTTTTAGATCTATATGAAGAGTATTTATTGAAGGATAACCAATTTCACACTTTTCTAGAAAAAGCGAAAGAACATATACAAAGTTATATTGACTATATTATGTTCTCTAATCGTTATCGTCAAAATACCAACGAAGATTATTTATTAAAAATGCTAGATAAGATTTATTCCATTGTGATGAATAAATACTCACTTGCGGTTCCTAATAGTGAAATTAAAATATATTCACGTGTCCTAGTTGAATACTCTAAGCACGTAGTGGATGCGAAAGTATGGATATCCGAACACTACGAAATGGTAGAAGATATGAAAAATATCTTGAAAGAGAAAGTACCTCGCTCTAGTAGTATCGCCAATGAGGTAGTGGACAATGTGGAATTGAACTTGGATATTGAACTTGATGATTTGTTAATGTCCATTATTACAATTGCCTTTATTGGGTATGAACATGAAGAAAGTAATCCTGCTGTGGGTGTTATCTTATGCCATGGGTATTCTACCGCAAGTTGTATAGCGGATACCGTGAATCGTATGCTTGGGCAATATATCTTTGATGGGATTGATATGGAAATTAACATCTCGATTGATAAAGTGGCACAACTCGCAGATGATTATTTGAAACGTAAAGACCCTATTCAAGAATTGATGTTCTTGGTAGATATGGGAAGCTTGGAAGAAATTTACAACTGTATCAAACCTATATCTAATTGTAATATTGGATTGATCAACAATGTATCTACAGCAATGGCTTTAGAAGTGGGAAACCTTTTAAAACAAGGGCAAAGCGCCATTGAAATATTAGAGGCTGTATCTTCGGGATATCAATTATCTACACACTACTTAGAAGGAAAGAGCAAAAAGAATGCTATTCTTACTGTATGTGCAACAGGGTTTGGGGCAGCACAAAAAATTAGTGAGTTACTAAAAAGCTCGCTTCCACACAAAATTGATTTAGAAATCATCCCTTATGATTATCAATCCTTAGTAGAAAATGGAACGAAGGATGCGATATTCAGCCGTTACAATGTTGATCTTCTAATCGGTACGTTGGATCCAAAAATCAATGATAAGAAATTCTTAGCCGTTGAAGATGTTATGATGAACGATGAAACTGGTGCTTTATGGCAGCTGATGAGCCTTTATCTCAATGGGGAGGACTTAGCAAGCTTTAATCAAAATATCTTAAAAACATTTACACTATCGAATATTGTAAATCATTTAACGATTTTAAATGGTGAAAAAATCATTGATGATGTGGAAGAAATTGTAAAAGATTTAGAGTTTAATCTAAATGAAGAACTAGACTCTACTAGAAAGTTAGGATTATACGTGCATATCAGTTGTTTGATTGAGCGTTTGATTTTAAAACAAGGAATTAGTGAGGTAGAGGGTATGAATGAAGAATTGGAAGCAAAGAAAGATGTCATTGAAAAGGTACGTGATGCATTTAGTGGCGCAGAAATGCGATATAGTGTCGAAATACCCGATGTGGAAGTTCTTTATGTTTTAAATTATTTCAATAAAAGTTGATAAACAAAGGAGAAAGCGTGCCACCGACAGAAGATGGCACACTTTTTGCTAGTAGAATGGTGATTGGAGGTGGAATAATGCCTAACATTATACTTACCAGAATCGACAATCGTCTGGTACATGGTCAGGTTGGAGTTGTTTGGACAAAGACAATCGGAGCCAATCTCATCGTTGTCGCTGACGACGTTGCTGCAAATGATAAGATGCAACAGTCATTGATGGGTGTGACCGCTAAATCTTCAGGAGTTGGAATTCGATTCTTCACGATCGAACAAACCGCTTCTATTATCGGAAACGCAGCACCTGAGCAGAAGATATTTATCGTCTGCCGCACACCGAAAGATGTACGACGCTTGGTCGAACTAGGTGTAGAGCTACAAGATGTTAATGTCGGAAACATGCACTTCTCTGATGGTAAACGTGCCATCACAAAGAAAGTATATGTAGATGATAATGACATGGAAGATTTGAAATTCTTATCTTCAAAGGGAATCAACGTGTATGCACAAGATATCCCTGGTGAATCAAAAACTACAATCTAAATGAAAGAGGAGATGAAAGATTATGGAGATTACACTTATACAAGGAATCATGCTAACCATAATGACAATTATCGTTGGTCTTGACTTCTTCCTAGAAGCATTCTTTATTTTCCGTCCATTAATTGTTTCTACGTTAACTGGACTTATTTTGGGAGATTTAACATTGGGTCTTAAAGTTGGTGCATTAATAGAGCTTGCCTTTGCAGGTCTTACACCAGCTGGTGGAACACAACCACCTAACCCTGTATTCGCTGGACTGATGGGAACAGTATTGGCTTATACAACAGGAAGCAGTCCTCAAACTGCATTGGGATTATGTTTACCATTCTCATTCTTGGGACAATATGTAATCCTATTCTATTACTCAGCATTCTCATTCTTTATGGGTAAAGCAGACAGATGTGCTGCACAAGCTGATGTAAAAGGAATTGCAAAAATCAACTTCGCAACGATGGCTATTATTTCATTAACTTATGGTGTACTAGCATTCTTATGTACGTATGTAGCACAACAACCAATGGCAGACTTCGTAAATAGTTTACCTGCAGTTATTACACATGGTCTTGAAGTAGCTGGTGGTATCTTACCTGCAGTTGGATTCGGTATGTTATTACGTGTTATGATGAAAGTAAAATATATTCCTTACTTCATCGCAGGATTCCTAATGGCTTGCTTCTGTGTAATGCCAAACTTATTGCCAGTTGCTTTATTAGGTTCTGTATTTGCATTAATCGACTTCTTCGGGGCAAAACAACGTAAAGATGAAATTGAAGAAGCAGTAAAGAATAGCAGTAATGGAGGAGGTAGTTCACATGTCGGAATCTAAAAAACTAACAAAACGCGATATCACCATGCTTGGTGTTCGTTCTTCATTCTTACAGGCATCTTTCAACTATGAAAGAATGCAATCTTGTGGATTTACGTGGGCTATGTTACCTGCTTTACAAAAAGTTTATGGAGACGATAAAGAAGCATTATCTGGCGCAATGACAGATAACCTTGAATTTATTAACACACATCCTAACCTTGTTGGTTTCTTAATGGGTCTTATGATGTCATTAGAAGAAGGTGGAGGAACACGTGATGCAATCAAAGGTTTAAAACTTGCATTATTTGGACCTATCGCTGGTATTGGAGATGCTATCTTCTGGTTTACTATATTACCAATTACAGCTGGTATTTCTTGTTCATTCGCATCACAAGGTTCTGTACTTGGACCAATTATCTTCTTCGGTGTTTATGTAGCTATTTGGATCTTACGTATCGTATGGACACGTTTAGGATATACATTAGGTACAAAATCTATCGATATGATTACAGAAAACTCAGATGCTATCGCAAACTCCGCAACTATCCTTGGTATCACAGTTATCGGTGCGTTGATTGCTTCTTATGTTAAAATTTCTTTATTACCTGTAATTAAGGTTGATGGAGGTATTGAAGTAGCTGTTCAAACAGAATTCTTCGATCGTATCTTCCCTAACTTATTACCAATGTGCGTAACTTTATTATTATTCTGGTTATTGAAGAAAAAACAAGCAAATCCAATTGTATTAATCGTAGGAATCCTTATCCTTTCTATCCTTGGTTCTTGGATTGGATTGTTATAAACCATCATTTATCAAATTGAAACGTGAATAAATAAACAGAAAGAAGGCAATGCATATGGACGATGCTGCCTTCTTTTATCACTAGAAAGAGGAACATACTATGCAGATTATACATAGCGACACCTATGAACAAATGTCAATACAAGGATGTGACCTATTACTAGATACCATCCAAAAGAAGAACGATGCAGTGATATGTCTAGCTACTGGCAGTACACCCAAAAGGATGTACGAACTTCTGGTACACAAGATCAATGAACAACGCATTGATTTAACAAATGTTACATTTGTTAAGCTAGATGAGTGGTATGGATTAGAACCAGATCATCCTTCTACTTGTCATACCTTTATCAAACAGCACCTATTAGACAAACTCTATATGAAACCCAAATGCCTAATAGAGTTTACATCCAATGCAGTGGATGTAACACAAGAACTAATAAAAGTAGAAACCTATTTAAAAGAACATCCTATCGATGTCATGATTTTGGGATTAGGTATGAATGCCCATTTGGGATTAAACGAACCTAGCCAACAGTTAACTCTTGGTTGCCATCAAGTTATGCTTAACTCAAAAACGAAAACACATGATATGATCAAAGGAGAGCATGTGGAAAGTGGAATGACTATTGGAATGGACGGTATCTTTAAGTCCAAACAAGTGCTTATGCTCGTAAGTGGTTCATCAAAAGAAGATGCCTATAAAGACTTTATGAGTGGAACTATCACAACACAAGTTCCAGCTTCTATGCTATGGCTTCATACAAACTGTGTTTGTCTAGTAGATACGTCACAATTCAAATAATACTTAGAAAACTCAAAAATTTTTGAGTTTTTTCTTTTTTTGAACGGCTTTACAAGTCGCAAACGTATATATAGTGAAAACAGGAGGAATTAACATGAAAAAGAAGAATAAAATATTTATTACATCGACATTATCACTTTTAGGAGCTGGCGCTATTTTACTAGGAGGTACACTTAACATCCAGGCAGAATCAACAATTCCTGCAAGGCAGTTATCCGATATTGCTAGCATCGTTAAATCTTTAAATACAACTACTACAAATGAAATAAAACCCACAGTTGTAGAAGAAACAACACCAGTACAACCTACCATCTATTGTCCACAAGGACACGAAAACTGCGATGGGTTGCATACAGCTCTTTGTACACAAAATCACGAAAATTGCGATGGTACTCATGCCAGAAGAAACCAAGGAGCGGAAACACCAAATTGTGATGGTTCAGGTAGGCAACATGCAAATGGTAAACATCACGGGAATCGTAGTTAGTAATTTAAGATTTCAATAAAAGAAATATGCTTTATAATATACTTATAGGAATGAGGGAACTATGAGAAGTGAAGAAGAATTGCGATTTGCAATAGAACAATATGGAGACATGGTAAAAAAAATATGCTTTATTCATATGAAACAGCAATGTGATGTGGATGATGTTTTTCAAAATGTCTTCTTAAAATATGCAAATGCATCTTCCTTCGAAAGCCGTGAACATGAAAAAGCATGGCTCATACGTGTCAGTATCAATGCATGTAAAGATAACCTACGTGTATGGTTTCGAAAGAATGTATCCTTACATAACGAAATGGAACTCTTTGATTGTTGTAACCATACATTACCCGATGCACAACATCCTGAAGTGTTACAATCTGTGCTTAAACTTAAGAATCCTTATAAATCCGTTATCTATCTATACTATTATGAAGGTTACAACACATCAGAAATAGCAAAGATTTTAAAGCGAAAAGACAACACGATCCAAACTTGGCTTCGTCGATCTAGAGAACAATTAAAAGGAATGCTGGGAGGTGATGATTTTGCATGATAAACTCAAAGATTTAAATCAACTACATTGTAGTGAAGAAACAAAAAAAAGCACTTTACAATATGTGCTCAATCATCAACGACATACTACTCCAAGATACACCAAATCCATTCTCGCGAGCGCTGTTGTAGTTCTTATTTGTATGTTTTCTTTTTTCATTCCACACTTGAATCAGGAACCTGATACAAAAGATGCAGTCGCTTTTGTTTCATTTGATATTAACCCAAGTCTTGAATTCCAACTAGATACAACATATCAAGTAATTCAAGTAAAAGCATACAATCAAGATGCACAAAAGATTATAGATCGTATCGATTTGAAGAATAAATCTCTAGAAGATGCAGTTCGTTTATTATTAACCAATCCTTCATATGATGCCTATTTAAAAGATGGTATCTTAGAAGTTGGTGTATACAGCAAAAACAATGATGCGACGAAATTAGAAAATTTAGTACAAACCTATTTGCAATCCAACTTAAGTAAAGACAATTATCACTGCGCTCAGGTTGGTGAACAAACACATGAAGAAGCAAATAGGCATCACACATCCTTTGGAAAATATCGTGTTATTGAAATGATACAAAGCTATGATTCTAATTATAGTCTTGAAGATCTAACAGCTATGTCAATGGCTCAGTTGTATACGATTTTAGAAACATATGATGCGTCCGCAGTACCATCCAACTGTCAAAACAGGTTGGATGAAAGCAAAGACCAACCACAGGAAAAGAACGACCAAAATAGACATAGACATGGAAAGTAGAGCCTTATTTCCATGTCTTTTTCATTAGAAAAGCGCAATCCTATTCACTGATTGAAAATAGGTTTACGCTTTATTGTAATTTATTCAGTAATCATTTTAAAGAATTGAATAGCTTGGCAACCTCTACCAGTATGCACTCCAACAACGCTCACTAATTTTATGATATCATGTTTTGCATTTGGAAAAGCCGCTTTCACTTTTTCCATATAGACATTGGCACCTTTTTCATCATCTGCATGTGCAATCGTAATAGAATAAGTGTCATCCACATGTTGTTTCTTCATGATTTCGATGACTGTATCCATTGCTTTATGCATCGTACGCACCTTATCCACGACATCTATTTTCCCATTTGTTTCTTTGTTTACTTTCAAAATAGGTTTTATTTTTAAGAGACCACCAAGAGTTGCCGCCAGTGGAGTTAAACGCCCTCCTCTTTTTAAATGTTGTAAGTCATCTGGCAACAACAAAGTATTCGTAGATTCTACCACTCTTTCTAATACCTCTTTTATTTGAGAAAGATCTTTTCCCTCTTCATATAGTTTCTTAGCTGTACGAATCATATATTCTTGTACAATTGCAGTAACATGACAATCCACATATTCAAATGGAATATCAATCGTCTCTGCACTTAATTTCATCGCATTGATCGTACCACTCAATCCTGTACAAATTGGTACAGCAAAAATCATCTCATAGCCATCTTCTTTTAATTCTGTAAATAATTCCTCAATCATACCAAGGGATGGAAGTGATGTTGATAACATCTTCCCTTCTTGCATCAATTGATATATTTTATCTAGACTTAATTCTTCTAAATCTTGATAGTTTTTATGGTCATAGCTTACTTGTAATGGAACACTAAAGATGCCTGCCTGTTTCATTTCTTCTACGGTTTTTCCAGTACCGCTATCTGTCACAAAAGCAATTTTCATAATGAATTCCTCCCATTTTTTTTATTATACCTTATTTTCCAAAAAAAAGACATCAGCTTGCGCCGATATCTTTGATTTTATGCACCTTTTACTTTACGAATATATTGAATTCCTAGGCAACCTAATCCTGTATGTGCCGAGATAACTGCCCCAATCAAACCGAATGTCATATGTAATCCTGGGAATGTATCTTCCATTTGTTCTTTTAGCTTTTGCCCTTCGATTGGCGCTCCACTATGAAGAACAGTTAACATATAATCATCATTTAATCCTGCAGATACAAATGTATCAATTGCTTTTTGTTGTGCTTTTGACATCGTACGTACTTTATCAAACACATCTACCTTACCTTCACTTGTTTTATTCAATTGTAAGATTGGTTTGATTTTTAATAGTCCACCTAATGCCGCAGCTAAAGGCGTTAAACGACCACCGCGTTTTAAATGTTGTAGATCATCTGGCACAATCAATGTATTACTAGAGGCAACACTCTCTTCAAGACGAGCTACGATTTCTGTTGCTTCCAATCCTTGATCAACAAGTGCTTTTGCACATGTTACTAAGTAAGCTTCTATGTTACATGTAGAATAACATTCTACCATATGAATTGGTAATTCACATTGTTTTGCTGTTGCCTGCATAATAGATGCTGTAGATGATAATCCAGAAGTTAATGTAACTGCGATTACTTCATCATAGCCATCTTTCTTAAGTTGCATAAACAATTCTTCCATAAGCCCCATTGGAGGCATAGAAGTCGTTGGCATAGCGCCATTGCGTAAAGATTCGTATATTTCTTCAACGGTAATATTAACACCGTCTAAATACATGTTATCGTTTATAATAATCTGTAAAGGTAAAAAGTAAATTCCTTTGTCGAGTGCTTCTTGTTTTGTGAAACCACTACCACTATCTGTGACCACTGCGATTTTCATAAGATTCGCTCCTTTTCCTAATATGCTATATGTAACATTTTACACGTAATTTGCATAACTATACACAAATTATCCTGTATCATTATAACAATTTCTGTTTGAATGTCAAACAACACTGATTATACATACTATAACCTTACATCCCAATACAACGCTTAGCTATTGATATCTATGCAAAATCATTACACTATAAGGCTGTAGTTCCACTTTATCCATAAGGATATCTTCACTACCTCCATTATTGTACAACAAGGTATACGGTTTGTGTAAATCATAAAAATACTTTTGTTGGCTTGGATTGAAACAAATCAGCATATCATGTGTTTCATCTTGGATACGATATAGTAAAACAACACGATTGATATCTTCAAAGCTTACATATCGTTCCACTTCTTCTTTTGTCTCGTAACGCAAGCATGCATACTTCTTACGAATCGCAATTAAATCCTTCGTAGCTTCTACGATACTTTGGTATTGGTTACGACGTTCATAATCTACATGATTAATTTCATCACTATCTTCATAGGTGTTTGCTTTTCCATGTTTTGTTCTAGAGAATTCTTGTCCACAGTGAAGAAATGGAACGCCCTGTGCTAGTAAACAAGCCGCATTTAACATCTTTTGTATTTGTATACGTTCCTCTTTACTAGTTTCTTTACAACACTCTTTTAATTTATCCCAAGATGTCATATTATCATGACATTCTACATAATTAATCGCATTTCTTGGATGGGAAAACATCGGCCCCATACCCTCATACGTACAACTTGCGCTCAGGACGTTTTTCATGATATCCAATAAATAGGTATCCCCAGAACAATATCCCTTCACACTGGCTTCATTTGTAGCCGTACGCCCTTTCACCACATCACGAAAACGATCAGAGAAATGTCCTACTTGAGGCATCCTTGCTTGATTATCAATACTTGCTCGCTCATCACTATCCAGAAAACTTGGCATATTCCATCCTTCTCCATACACCATAAAATCAGGATTGATATTTCTGCATTCACGTACAACTGCATTCATTGTATCAATATCTAGAATACCCATCAAATCAAAACGCATTCCATCGATGTGATATGTCTTCGTCAAAAAGACACAAGTATCCACGATAAACTTAGAACACATCTTCCTCTTGGAATCCATATCATTTCCACAGAATGTTCCATTTGAAAAATCTCCATGTTCATTCATTTGGAAATAATAATTTGGCACAACCTTCTCAAAAGATGAGGTTTCTTTATCATATACATGATTAAACACAACATCTAAGTTCACACGTATGCCCGCTTTATGACATTGTTCCACAAGTCCAACAAATTCAAATATTCGATCATACGGATGAAAAGGATCACTACTAAAGCTTCCTTCGAATGTACGATATTGTACAGGGTCATACCCCCAGTTATAATGTAACTTCGGATAAATTTCATCCACACTTCCAAAATCCAATACAGGCATCAATTGTACATGTGTTATCCCAAGTGATTTTAAATATGTAAAACCTGTTTGTTTTTCAATCGTATCTTCATTCTCTTCCACAAACCCTTGAAACTTTCCTCTTTGACTAACTCCACATCCTCTTTGCATTGTAAAATCGCGTACACTTGCTTCATAGATGATTGCATCGCATACACTCTTCATAGCGGGTAAAGTCGCATCTTTTACACGAATCTTTCGTAGGTCAACAATCGCGGAACGCTTGGTATTTTCTGTAGAGGCTATTCCATAAGGATCAATACTTTCTTCCCATTTTCCATTCACTCTTACATGATATACATAGGTCGCATGTTCTAAGTCTTCCTTCACTTCAAATCGAAATACACCTTGTTCACTTCTTATCATTTCATATGTCTTAACTACACCATTTTTCAACACTTCTAATTTTACACGGAATGCAGTTGGTGCCCAAAGTGCAAAACTGGTGGATGAATGATTGTATGTATACCCTAAATCATTTCCATCATAATAATATGTTTCATCAAAAAGAGCAGTCTTCACAATACCACTATATTGCAATATTGTAGCCCGCGCATGTTGATGTACAACTTCATATTCATTTCCCATAACAATATCTGAGCGTAATTTTAACGTGTACTTATTGTAATTGTTTGGAGTCGTTTCAATCGATTGAATACTTAATTCCATAATATTTCCTACATCATCGCGCAAATAAAAACGGTTACTTGCTCCATCGTAACTTAATTTTGACATATAAACGATAATTTTATGATAATCGTCTAAATATGCTTCATAATATTCTCTTTGTCTCATAATCTAACCACCTTGTTACTATTATACCAAATTTTATGATGTTTCGCTTATTCATGCGTGTATTTTATACGTTTATGTAACAAATTTTGCATTTTGTATATTATTTTTTTCGATAAGATTCCCTTTTTTTGTATTAATAGTCTTAAAATCAATAGAAATAGTCGAAAAACATGAGTATAACATAAGCATACTCAACTTTCCGACTATTTTCTAATCATGCACATACCAATTTATTAAACAAACTACAAATGTTCTAAATAATTCCTAATCTTCCATCTTAATTTAACAAATAAACGATTTGTATACTCACTATTCTTCACAAGCAATTGGTATGTTTCAATGGATGAAATCGCCACAACAAAACATATAAAACCTATCGCAATCAATAAGAAGGATAATGCATACCAAGGACCAATAACATCCATTTGAATATAATCCCTCACTACCATAACAATAGGAATAAACCCTATTACTAACAACATAGTGCCAAAGAAAGCCAACACAATCAATTTGCGATGATATTGATTGTATTCAATTGTAAGTTCTTTTAAGAACTGTGCATCAAACAACAATACTTCTCTACGAAATACCTTGTACTTTTGTACATCTTTTAGCGCACCCATAATTAGTATCGCCACACCAATTGCGATTAAGACTGCCATAGATATAATTCTTAGATTTTCTTGATTTTGAAAAATCACATACGGAACTCCTGATAAGATCACAAATCCAGCACCATATGATATTAACTCATTCAAACGTTTTTCGCTGTCCATAAATGCATATGCCATTTCTTTACTTACATAATAACCATTCATAGAGCTCTCTGTTTGTTCATCGTTATCTTTTAATAAATAATCCATAGAGACTTCAAAAATATTCCCCAACATGAGTAACTTCTCAGTATCTGGAAACCCTTGACCACTCTCCCATTTGCTAACTGCTTGACGTGAAGTGTGCAATTGCTGTGACAATGCCTCTTGTGACATTCCTTTTTCTTTTCTTAACTTATATAGTTTTTCATGAAATTTCATAAGACTAATCCTCTTCTTTCTTTACTTGACTATATGGTATCAAAATTTATTGTTAAATTCTGTATAAAAACGAATGCACTTTGTCAAATATGAGTTGCAAACACGCATAAAACTCTATTTTCTTTCCTTTTACACCTTATATTCTAAATTCACATGAAGAAGATGTATGCTAAATCTTGGTATCATTATTTCATAAAAAAAGTCCGTATTTGCATACGAACCTCACTTACTATTTAAATTCTACTGGTGTAATATTCCAGATTTCTTCTGCGTATTGTTTGATTGTACGATCACTTGAGAAGAATGCAGATTGTGCAATATTCACTAAGCAACTCTTCGCCCAATTCGCCTTGTCTTGATAACGATAGTCAATGTTTTGTTGCGCATGTGCATATGCATCATAGTCCGCCAACAATAAGTACTCATCGTTTTTAAACATAACTTCGTTATAAATCAATTTGAAGTCTTTTGCGTTATCTGAGAATGTAGCATCTTTTAACGCATCAATAATACGTTTGACACTTTGATTCTCATTGTATTTACGCCATACATCATAAGAATTCTCATGACGAATTAAGCTTACATCATCCGCACGTAAACCGAAGATTTCCGCATTATTGAAACCAACTTTTTCGACGATTTCCACATTAGCACCATCCATAGTACCAAGTGTAATTGCTCCATTCATCATAAACTTCATATTTCCTGTACCACTAGCTTCTTTACCAGCAGTTGAAATTTGTTCTGATACATCTGCCGCATTCATTAAGATTTCTGCGATACTTACACCATAGTTTGGTATAAATACAACTTTCATATATGGTGCGATTTCTGGATCATTATTCACCTTTTGCGCAACACAATGAATCAACTTAATAACTTCTTTTGCGAATGTGTAAGAAGGCGCTGCCTTCGCCGCAAAAATAAAGGTTCTTGGATGAATACGGAAATTCGCATCTTCCTTCATTTTGAAATATAAATCCATAATGTGCATAACGTTTAATAATTGACGTTTATATGCATGCAAACGTTTTGCCTGTACATCAAAAATAGAATTTACATCCACTTCAATGTTTAATGTTTTCTTAATATAATCAGCCAAAATTTGTTTACGTTGCAATTTCACTTTCATGAATTCTTCTTGAAGTGTCGCATCGTCTACATGACTCATTAAATCCAATAATTTATTTGGTTCAGCTTTGAAATCTGGACCAATATATTTCTCTAACAAGCTTGTTAATTCTGGATTAGAATACAACAACCATCTACGGTGTGTAATACCATTTGTCTTATTGTTAAACTTCTCTGGATATAAAGCATAGAAGTTTTTCATAACGTCTTCTTTTAAAATCTGTGTATGAAGGGCCGCAACTCCATTTACACTATGGGAACCAATAATCGCAAGGTTTGCCATATGCACTTGTCCATCTTTTAAGACACAACATTCGCTCATCAAATCCGGTCTACCTAACTCATGAGATGCACGGAATTTGAATCTATGATCAATTTCTTCAATAATCATATAGATACGAGGCAACAATTCTTGTACATATTGAACAGGCCATTTTTCAAGGGCTTCACTCAATACTGTATGGTTTGTATATGCCATTGTTTTCTTTACAATTCCCCAAGCTTCATCCCAATCAAAACGATATTCATCTAAGAATATACGCATCAACTCAGGAATGCACAACACTGGATGTGTATCATTTAATTGAATTGCTGTTTTTTCTGCGAAGTTTTGTAACGTACCATACGTACGCATGTGAGAATCAATAATGTTATTCAATCCTGCTGCTACAAAGAAGTACTGTTGTTTCAA
>JAVWJF010000022.1:10996-17540 GCA_036639195.1 Longicatena sp. | reverse complement strand
ACCACTAATGATACTTTCTGCAATTGTTCAAATGTTTGTTACACCATATATCATTTTACTTTTATAAATGTGCATCCTAGTGAAATAGCTAGGATGTTTTATATATATAAAAAAACGAGGGTATTTGTAGAAGAACTACAATCTTACACCTCGTTTTAGATTACTGCTTTTGATGAATATCAAATATAATCTTTTCGATTTTGTTACCTTTTTCCAATGAATCATCCAATAAGAAAATCAAAGATGGAACTTTACGCAAGGTCATGCGTTTTGCCAACTCCGTGCGAATGAAGCCTTTAGAACGCTCTAATGCTTTCATTCCAGCTTCTTCTCTAGCCTTTTGTCCTAAGAAGGACACATAGACTTTCGCAATGGATAAATCACCCGTAACCGTAACATCCGTAATGGTAATAAAACCAATTTTAGGATCTTTCAGTTGGAATTGGATGATTTCTGATACTTCTTTTTGAATGATACCGGAAATTTTATCCGATTTTAATGTCATATTATCACCTATCGTTATTCTGGATCAACCTGCTGGTTTTCATACGCTTCTACAATGTCATTTACTTTAACATCATTGAAGTTTTCAATTGTGACACCACAATCAAATCCTGTAGATACTTCTTTTGCATCGTTTTGGAAACGTTTTAAAGAGCCTAGAACACCCGTATAAACAACAACGCCATCACGAATCAAACGTACTCCACATTCTTTTTTAAGGACACCGTCAGTAACCATACAACCAGCGATTGTACCAATTTTACTAGCTTTATAAATTTGACGAACTTCTGCTTGTCCGATAACAATTTCTTCAAATACAGGAGCCAACATACCTTTCATTGCATTTTCCATTTCTTCCAATGCTTTATAGATAATATTGTGAAGACGAATTTCAATTCCTTCTTCTTCAGCTTTCTTACGTACAAGAGCATTTGGACGAACGTTGAAACCATATACAACCGCATGAGATGCGCTTGCTAATAGGATATCAGATTCTGTAATTGCTCCTGCAGTAGAACGAATGACGTTTACTTTTACACCAGAAACATCAATTTTCTCCATGCTTGCTTTTACTGCTTCCGCACTACCTTGAACATCCGCTTTGATAATTACGTTTACATCTTGAACTTCGCCTTCTTCGATTTGACGAGCAAGATCATCAAGTGACATTGCACTACTTGAGTTACGTTCTAAATCAATACGTTTTGTAAGTCTAGCTTCTGCTATTTGACGTGCTTTTTTATCAGAGTCGAAGGCTTTAAAGATATCTCCAGCGACTGGTACATCGTTTAATCCAATGATTTCCACTGGAGTTGATGGAAGTGCTGTTTTAATCTCACGTCCACGATCATCTGTCATTTTACGCACTTTACCAAATGCTGTACCAACAACTACTGCATCTCCTGCATTCAAAGTACCACTTTGTACAAGAAGCGTTGTTACTGGACCACGTCCTTTATCAAGTTTTGCTTCAATTACACTACCACTTGCTGGTTTGTTAGGGTTTGCACGGAAATCATTTACTTCAGAAACAACTAAGATAGTTTCTAAAAGTTCAGAGACTCCCATTCCTGTCTTCGCGGAAATTTCCGCAAAGATAGTATCTCCACCCCATTCTTCAGGCATCAAACCATGTTCACTCATTTCAGAGATGATACGATCTTTTGTAACACCTGGTTTATCCATTTTATTAACCGCAACGATAACAGGAACTCCTGCAGCTTTCGCATGGTCTATTGCTTCCATTGTCTGTGGCATCACACCGTCATCTGCCGCAACTACGATAATTACAATATCGGTAACTTTCGCACCACGAGCACGCATAGCAGTAAAAGCCTCATGTCCTGGAGTATCTAAGAACGTAACCTTTTTCCCTTTTACATTTACTTGGTAAGCACCAATATGTTGTGTAATTCCACCAAATTCGCCTTCTGTAACATGCGTTTTACGAATGGTATCCAATAACGTTGTTTTCCCATGGTCAACATGTCCCATGATCGTTACAACGGCAGGACGCTGTTGTAAAAGTGTAGGATCGTCATCTTCTACAATTTGTTCTTCAAAATCTGTTTCATCTACGATGATTTCTTTTTCACATTCAACATTAAATTCCATACAGATCAACTGTACAGTCTCTTCATCCAAAGATGAGTTGATTGTCACCATAGTTCCCATCATAAACAACAATTTAATAAGTTCACTCGCGTTTCGATTCAGTTTATCAGCCAGTTCTCCAACACCAATTGGAAGACTGTATTTGATTTCCTTTACCTCTACACGCTCTTTTTTAGGAGGAAAATTCCCCTTTGCGTGATTGTTATTTCTTCGGTTGTTGTTATTTCCCTTTTTCTGTGGTTGTCTTGCCATATAATCACCTAGCCTTTCAAGCAAGCATGAAGCTTTTGTGCAAAACCTTCATCTAATATCGCAATGAATTTACGATTGCCAGTTCCAATCGCTGCATTCATTACGTCGCCATTCATATAAACATATTGAATATGATAAAACTCACATTTATCCATTAGTTTCTTCTTTGTATTGTTACCAACATCTTCACTGATTATTACAAGATGTACCGTATGCAAACGAAATTGGTGAAATGCTGTATCACCAGACGTTATTTTACGCGCTCTGGCCGCAAGCCCTAATAAACCGCTTACTCCATTACTCACCTGTAAACATCTCCGTTAATTGACTATAAATTTCATCCGGTATTTCACATTCTAATGCTCGTGATAATGCCTTTTTCTTTTTCGCCAATTCCACAGCTTCTACACTGCGTTTCAAATAAGCGCCTCTTCCATTCTTCTTGCCACTTTCATCGATTTCTACAACACCTTCTGGTGTACGTACAATACGAATAAGTTCTTTTTTAGGCAAGCTTTCCTGTGTTGCCAAACATCTGCGCATGGGTATCTTTTTCATGAAGCATACCTCCTTACGTTATTCTTCGTAGTATTTGTCGAATTCATCGAAGTCAATTTCATCGTGAATCCAGTCACTCTCTTCTTCTTCTTTTTGATGAAGTTCGATTTCAGCCAACTCTTCTTCTGAATAAATTGGTTTCAATTCATAATCTTTATCTTTTAAATCAAAAGTAGGTTTACGATCCTCTTTTTCTTTGTCTTTATCTTCATATTTCTTATATTTAGGTCTAGCAGGTTTTGTTTCTTGTTTACTACTAGCATCTGCCAATGTTTCAAACTTAGATTTGTATTCTTGTTTTTCTTTTACATTTAGACCTTGTGCTTTTTGTTTCTCTTTCGCAATACGAGCAGCGATTTCCAAATCCGTTTCCACGTGTTTTTCTTCTTTCACTGGTTCTTCTTTTGCGACTTCTTCTACAACTACAGCTTCTACTTCGCTTTCTTCTTCCTCAATATAAGGAGTTTCAACGAACGCAACACCTGCATCATCAATAGAAACAGCTTCTGCTTCTTCTAAAGAAGTTTCTTCAAATTTTTCAAGTTGTGCTGCTGCTTTTTCTTGTTGTTGTTTTGCTAGGAATTCAGCGCGTTGTTTCATCGCGATTTCTTTCCAATCAATATCCATTTCATTAACATCAGTTTCTGATTTGATATCAATTTTATTACCTGTTAATTTCACTGCTAAACGCGCATTTTTACCTCGTTTACCAATCGCTAATGACAATTGATTATCTGGTACAACAACTAATAAACCACCACGACGGTCTTCATTTGGAATAACTGCCAATACTTCTGCAGGAGATAATGCATTTTTAATCAATTCAGTTACATCTTCGCTCCATTCAAATATATCGATTTTTTCTCCACCAAGTTCATCAATGATAACTTGTACACGTTGTCCACGAGGCCCGATACACGCACCAATTGGATCAATATTCTCATTATGAGAATACACTGCCATCTTTGTACGTTCTCCAGCTTCACGAGCAATTGCTTTAATTTCTATAATTCCTTGGAAAATTTCAGGAACTTCTTTTTCAAACAAACGTTTTACAAGTGTAGCATCTGCACGAGATACTAATACTTGCGCACCTTTTGTTTCTTTATTTACTTCAGAAATAACAACACGAATAATCTGACTTTCACGATAAACTTCATTTGGAATTTGTTGATTCTTTGGCATAATTGCAAGTGTCTTACCAATGTTTACAACACAGAACTTTTCCTCGACAGATTCAATTGTACCAAAAATCATTTCTTCCACTTTATCACAATACTCTTCATAAACAGCCAATTTCTCTGCTTCACGAATTTTTTGTTTCATAACGTTCTTTGCCAAAATAACAGCCGCTCTACCAAAGCTTGTAATATCGATTTCTTCTTCAACAAAACCTTCAAGTTCTAAATCTTGGTTGATTCTCTTCGCATCTTTCAAAGAAATTTCCAATTCATCATCTTCTACTTCTTCTACGATTAAACGTTGTTGAAATACTTTGATATCTCCGCTTTTTTCATTTACGTCAACACGTACCAAAGCATCAGGAATTTCAATATGTTTGCGGAATGCTTTTGATAGTGCTTCTTGAAGTGCATCTACTACGATTTCTTTCGATAATTTACGATCACTTTCGATTGCCTGCATTGCGGCCATAAAATCTTTTAACTTCATCTCTTAAATTTCCTTTCTAAATTTTTACAGATAGACGAATCAACGCAACGTTGTTCATTTCAATCTCGATTTTCTTCTTTACAGCTTTATCCATATAATGAATCAAAACTTTATCATCTTCAAAAGATGTAAGTATTCCTTTCACTTCAGCCATACCGGCTTTAGGATCTTTAAGTTTTACACAAACAAATTCCCCTACTGCATCTTTGATTTGCGTTTCATCACGCAACTCTCTCTCCGCACCTGGAGAGCATACTTCTAAAAAGTATTCAAAGGCAATAAAGTCTTCTTCATCCATTTTTTCTGAAATTTTCTCGGACACAGACGCACAAGTATCAATATCCATAGAACCATCTCTATGCATAATTGAAATTTGTAAGATGCGTGCATTCCCTTCGGTTTGCCATGTCACATCATACAGTTGAATATCTTTATCTAGTACGTTTGTTACCAGTTCCTTGATCTTAGTTATCTGATCCATATCATTCTCCTTTACAAGCATAATGAAGGAGTGGGAATAACCCACTCCTGTTCAAGTATCTGCTAATAATATAACACGTAATTCCTTAATTATCAAGTTTTTTTAAAGAAGGTCCTTGTTCCTCATCTTAAATAAACAAAAAATCGGTTTCCCGATTCCTTTGTCTTATTTTTCTACGATTGTTTTTCCGTTGTACTCACCACATGCACACATTTTGTGAGGAACTTTATATTCTCCACAGTTTGGACATTTTGTCAATGTCGGTGCAGCTAATTTATAATGAGTTCTACGTTTTGCTTTTCTAGTTTTTGAACCACGTCTCTGTTGAACAGCCATGTTAGCACCTCCTACTTAATCTTCACATTTGAATTCTTTCAACTTTGCTAAGCGAGGATCAATTTCATCAGATTTCTCTTTCAGATATGCTTCCTCTTTGACAACTTCCCAACCGTCACCTTTAGGATACTGAGCAAGCCCCTCTTTAACAACCTTCAAAGGAACCTCCATCAATATCAATTGAAAGATCACCGGTAATAACTCTACGACATCACCTTTTACTTCGTGTATATCTCCATCCTCGCATTTGACGAAAGAGAACACTTCCAAAGATTTAGTATGGAAATCATATTCTACATCTTCTAGAGTTATAGAACACGGTACTATCATTACTCCTTCAATATCTAGATCCGCGTATACGCGTTCGCCAGAAGTATCGTAATGAACATTTCCTGATACCGTAACATCTTGCAATCCTTTGATCTGATGCATTTTGGAAAATATCGCAGGTTCGAAATCAATACTTTCATCAAATTCGATTGTTTGATTGTTCGCCTGTAACAATTCCAATTTAGACCATTTCAAAAGAATCACCTCGTTGTCTAACCTATCCTATTATAAGGAAATTGGATAATAAAGTCAATGATTTATTGATTCCAATGGTAGGCTTATATATTAAACCATATTTTTTAAATAAAGAAAAGAGTTTTCTTTTATTTCTTCACAAGTTTAAAAGGCAACCTACATAAATCACGTTCCTTTACCTTATATAGTATAAAATATAGTATAAAACAATAAGAAATCCATGGATACGTGCTTCAGCTTCTTTCCTTTGTAGTTTTTACGTTTCAAGACCCAATACACCCATCTAACCATTCTACAATATAATCAAACACTTCCTTACGTTGCGTTTCATTCAATATTTCATGTCGCATCCCTTCAAAGAGATGACTGCTTACATCTTTGTATCCCCTTTGTTGTAAGAATGTATATGCTTCTTTGAATTTTTCTACTGTATCAATACATGGATCATCTTTTCCAGCAACAAACAATATTGGTAAATTTGCATTCTTTATCCCCCATCCCTTTTCATCATATACAACCTTCATAAGATGAAAAAGATTTTTAAACCCATTCAACGTAAATATAAATCCAGAATATGCATCTTTATCATAAGCATGAACATTT
>JAVWJF010000022.1:0-10986 GCA_036639195.1 Longicatena sp. | reverse complement strand
ATGAGGAAAACGCCATATTATGTATAAACTTGCTACGGTGATGATCTCCTTTAAACACAGAAATAAACCCAACAAGTTTTAACGCGATAGAAGCCATCGGATTTTTACTTGGTGAACCACATACGACTAACGCATCAATTTCATCATCATATTTTTTTGTATATGCTCGAACAATCAACGACCCCATACTATGTCCAAATAAAATAACAGGTACGTTCACCTTTTGTTTAATCATAGAAATCATATGATGTACATCTTCTACACAATGACTTCCTTCATCATCATAAAAGAACCCTAAATCATCATCACTCTTCACGCTTTGCCCATGTCCTCTTGTATCCATGATGACACAAGTAAATCCATGTTGTGCTAGATATTCCATAAATTCTAAATAACGTTCTTTATGTTCCGACATACCGTGTACTAGATAAATCACTCCACGCAATGTCACGCTACTCTCAACATAACAACCAGACAAAGACAATCCATCCACTTTACTAGCTAGGCTAAATTCGTTTTTCATCATATAATTACCTCTTTATATCTTCATTTTAACATAACTATTCGTACAAAAACAGTGATATAATAACATTCATGTGGTATATTAAAAGAAAGAAAAGGAGGAATATACTGTATGCATATATGTGGAATCATTTGTGAATATAATCCTTTTCATAATGGACATCTTTATCATATTCAAAAAGCACGTGAAATAACAAATTGCGATTTACTTATTTGTGTGATGTCAGGTAATTTTGTACAACGTGGAGAGGCTGCAATTAGTGATAAATGGACACGTGCTGAAGTAGCCATTCAACATGGATGTGATTTGGTTGTAGAATTACCATTTCCTTTTGTCACACAAAGGGCTGATCGTTTTGCGCATGGTGCCTTGGAAGTATTAAAACAAGCTGGTGTAGATAGTATTGTGTTTGGAAGTGAATGTGGAGATGTTGATAGATTGTATGAAGCAGCACGCATGCATCTTGATATGAAATCATATCGAGATAGCGGAATCTCTTATGCGAAAGCATTAGAAAATGCTTTGCAGTTTCCTCTTTCTAGCAATGATATGCTAGGTGTGTTTTATATAAAGGAAATATTGAACACAACAATCAAAGCTCATTGTATCAAGCGTACAAATCAATATCATGATACAGAAATCATACAAAGCATCAGCAGTGCAACTGCTATTCGAAAAGCACACCATGAAAATTTAGATATCACTCACACCACCGACATGAAGCCCGAAATGCTTACAGGGTTTAAAATGGATAGCTATTACCCTTATCTACAAACCTATTTATCTACAGTAGATAAAGAATACTTATCATCTTTATTTTTGGTAGATGAAGGTATTGAATCCCTACTCATAAAACAAGCCAAACAGCATATTGATTTTGAATCTTTTCTAAACGCTTGTACATCGAAACGTTATACAAAAGCAAGCATTCAAAGAACTTGTATACACATACTCACACAAACCACAAAAAAAGAAATTGATGCACTCAAAGAACCAGATTATCTTCGTGTGTTGGCTTATAACACAAAGGGACAAGCTCATCTTCGCAAGCTTCAAGATGAAGATGTGGTGGTTGCTTCTACCTTCAAAAACATTCCAGATGGTTATCGTGAACTAGAGTTACGATCCACTATGGCATATGCTTATCCTCACGATTTACAAAAACGTCAAGAAATCATAAAACGTGAACTCCTTCCGGCGGTATGTGTAAAATGAACTGGTTTATAGGAATTATATGTTTTGTTATTATGGCAAACATCTACCTGTGGATGATGTTCCCCTCTCATAAGAAAGCAAAACACGTACATTATGATGCTTGTATTATTTTGGGAAGTCCTGCTAGCAAAGATGGCACATGCTCACGTATGCAGAAAAGTAGAATGGATCGTGCCATTGAATTGTACAAAGCAAAGAAAGTAAGTACCCTTATCATTTCAGGCGGATGTGTGTGTAACGCATATAGTGAAGCTGGTGTAATGAAAAGCTATGCGCTATCTAAGGGTATTGATGAGGCAAATATCATATTGGAAGAAAAAGCACGAAACACATATGAGAATTTATTGTATTCAAAAGAGATATGTGAACAATACAATTTGCATACTGTCATTGTAGTAACAAGTAATTTTCACGTGAGAAGAGCAAGCTTCTTTGTAGATAATTTTTTTGATGATTATATTATGGCAGGTACTATAAATCATGAAAAAATTAGCCATTATTTTTCAGAATATTTTAGAATGTGGAATACATTACGAATAGAATATTGCAGAAAATGTAGAAAAAAATAGTTTTCTATTAAAAAAAACTACATTATGTAGTAAAATAAAGATATACACACATTATCATATGAATTGGTCCATATGAAAGAAGAAGGAGAAAATATGATAAATAAATTAATAAAAGGAAAAAAAGGGTTCACCCTAATGGAAATTATCGTCGTGTTAGTGATCATGGGAATATTATTAGCAATCGCTATCCCTTCCATTCTAGGTTATGTAAAAAAAGCTGAAGATGCTAAATATTTAGCTTCTGCAAGAGGTGCAAATGTAGAAGCAACAGCATATATGGAAGAGTATATGTTAAAAAACCCGGATCAGGATTTCGATAAAACCATTGAACATTTTGTTTCCATATTTAGATGTCAAAAAATCGGAACCTCTTCAGATATCTTCGGCCCTATGAAAAACGACCTCATCGATGTAGAATTCCCAAATGATCATATGATTTACTCAATGGATTATGATTTTGACGGTAAATCAGCGCTTACTGGTTGGGGATATGATAAATCCAACCCTAAAACAAAAGGACACTCCATCACAAAGGCTACTATAACTTTGCAGTCTAAAGAAAGCGCATATAAGGCAATCGTAACAATATTTAACGACACTTCCTACATATGGAATGATTTCTTTGAGGCTGGACAAGCCGCGGATAAAGGTGATAAAACTGCGCCTGCTCGATTACGTTCATAGAATAGTTCTATTTGATGTAGTACTTGCAAATTGAAACTGATACAATGCTGTCAAAAAATCTTTATGTACATCTATAACAGAAACTAAGAGAAAACCGTTTCTTTCATACATTTCTCTTAGTTTTTTCTTATGCTCTCTTACATCCAGTTTTACTTGTGGATATCCTTTTTGTTTTCCAACCTCTTTAAAGTAAACAATCATTTGATCCGCAAAACCCTTCCCAGCATCCATTGGATGAACACATAGTTTATGCAAGTACAAAGACTCCCCTTTCAAAGCAGATGGCCAATATAATACATCTTCATCCACGAGCATCATAGCACTCGCGATGTGTCCATCATATATTCCAACATAACAATCAGATATAGTGTATAACTTGGATAACTCTTCCCAAGTAACATCTTCAAGATTCCACTGATGCATTTGATGAGCATCGTTGTATAACACTCTTGCACGATACAATTCTTCTATTTCCTCTACATCGCTATCCAAAGCCTGACGTATATATAATTTATGATCTTTCATACCCCTTATTTCCTTTCAAAAAAAGATATGAGTGTTTGCTCATATCTTTACAAAATAACACGTTCTACATGTTGAACACTATTTATCTTTCGCAAATTAGCAATCAATGTTTGTAAGTGTGCTGCATTGGTTACAACAACTGTCATCTTTGTCGTGGCGCTAATTCCATCTGCTTCCACGGTTGAATCTACATGTTGAAGTCCTGCTTTACATTGTGAAACCACGGTCACAATATCGCTCAACAAGAAATTTCGATCAGTAGAGTTCACAATTAATTTTACTTCATAAGTTTTCTGTTCTAAATTTTCATCCCAGTCAACATCAATCAAACGTTTCTTTTCATGTATAATATTTGGACAATCTGAGCGATGTACTTTAACACCCTGTCCTTTACTAATATAACCGACAATGTCGTCTCCGGGAACAGGACAACAACAAGCTGCCAGAGATACTTTCATAGAATCGATTCCCTCAATGTGAATTCCAGTTTGAGAAATCTTGCGTTTTCGATCTTGTTGGCGATTAAAAAGTTTCGCTAAGACTTCATTATCCAATGGTACACTTACCTTATGTTTTACAAGACGTTCAATCACCGCAGGTAATGACACTTGTTTTACACCGATTGCATACATTAAATCTTGATAAGAATTAAAGCTCAAAGAACCTGCGATATTTTCGATTTTCTTTACATCTTTATAAGTATCTACATCTAAATTACGACGTTTCAACTCATCTTCCAACATCTCCTCACCTTTTTTCACATCAAGTGTACGACGTTCACTTTCTTGTTTTTGGAAAAAGGATCGTATTTTATTACGAGCATGAGCAGATTTCACTATTTTTATCCAGTCTTCACTTGGTCCAGGAGATTGTTTGCTCGTACGAATACTAACGACGTCTCCTGTCTTTAATTTTGAGTTCAAAGGCATAAGAACTCCATTGATAGTAGATCCAACGGTATGATGCCCAATTTCCGTATGCACACGATATGCAAAATCAATTGGAGTAGAACCATTAGGTAACGCAATGACTTTTCCTTTGGGAGTCATAACATATACATTCGCCTCAAAAATATCCTTTTGAAGCAAATTCATATATTCCATAGCATCGTCATTCACTTCATCACTCATAACACTGAAATCTTTAAACCAGTGCAATTGTTCTTCGATTTCTTCTTGATGAATTTCTTTTCCGTTATTTTCTTTATAACGCCAATGTGCTGCAATCCCTTGTTCAGCGATTTCATCCATTGTTTCTGTTCGGATTTGAACTTCAAAGATATTTCCATCTTCTGCCACAATAGTTGTATGTAAAGACTGATACATATTTACTTTAGGCATCGCGATATAATCTTTAAAGCGTCCTGGAATTGGACGGTATTTCGCATGAATGTACCCAAGAATTTCATAACAAGCAGTATCTGAATCTGTAATAATACGAATCGCAAGTAAATCCAAGATTTCTTCGAATCGTTTATTTTTTGTCATCATTTTCTTATAAATGCTATACAAATGCTTTGAACGACCAAATATTCGATACTTTAACTGATGTTCTTCCATCAATCTAGAAATATCAAAAATCATATGTTTTACTTGTTCATCGCGTTCTGTTTTTCGTTTCTCAACCAGTTTTGCGATTTCATAGTATTTTTCATTATCTAAATATTGAAAACATAAATCTTCCAATTCATTCTTGATGTCACTAATACCAAGACGATGAGCGATTGGAGCGTATACTTCCAAGGTTTCGGAAGCAATCTTCTTTTGCTTCTCTTCACTCATGTATTGTAATGTACGCATATTGTGCAAACGATCTGCCAATTTAATTAAAATAACACGTACATCCTTTGCCATCGCAATAAATATTTTACGATGATTACTAGCTAAATACTCTTTTTCATCTTTGAACTTTAAAGCACCAATTTTAGTAACAGATTCTACAAGCGAAGCGACTTCCTCACCAAAAGAGTCAGTGATTTCCTGTATGGTAACATCACAATCTTCTACTACATCATGAAGAAAACCTGCAGCAATTGTTTTAGGACCAGTTCTCAACATTGCCAATATATATCCTACTTGTATTGCATGGATGATATATGGTTCCCCACTTTTACGATATTGACCAGTATGATTTTTTTCAGCACATAAATATGCTCTAGTAATTAAATCAATGTTTTCATCTTTTTTGATATACTTCTTTATCTCTAACAACAATTCACTAAATGTTACAACATTTGTGCTAACCATACTTTTCACCTCGCTTTCACAAAAAAGGAAATCCTCTTGTTCTATTTTAATACGTCATAATGGATAATATATTAATATCCTTCAATAAATCTCTACCATGCAAATCTGACAATTCAATTAAAAAAGCACAGCCTACTACTTCTCCGCCTAATTGATGAATGATTTCAACGGTAGCCTCTACAGTTCCACCAGTTGCCAAAAGATCATCAACAATTAAAACTTTTTGTCCTTTGGTAACACCATCCTTATGAACATGCAATTCATTACTTCCATATTCTAAATCATAAGAAACACTTACCGTTTCACGAGGTAGTTTTCCTGGCTTACGAACGGGTACAAATCCAATCCCTAATTCATATGCAACAGGACATCCGAAAATAAATCCTCTTGATTCTGGCCCTACAATTACATC
Organism: Longicatena sp.; assembly: GCA_036639195.1. Lineage (GTDB taxonomy): Bacteria > Bacillota_I > Bacilli_A > Erysipelotrichales > Erysipelotrichaceae > JAVWJF01. The sequence continues at coordinate 4,812 of JAVWJF010000022.1, read as the reverse complement.
CGCACCAACTTCTTTTGCAAATGCAATCATTCGATCACAAGCTTCTTTAAATGCCTTTCCATCCGCCATCAATGGTGTTACATCACGAAACAGAATACCTTCCTTTGGGAAATCAGGAATATCTGCAATATACTCTTTTAAATTCATGGTACTTCCTCCTGTACTTATTCATTTATTATATCAAATTCTTCATTAAAATGCATTATCTTATCGTGCTTCTAAAACAAATATATTAACTTTTTTACGCTTCATAAAAGTGTTTACCCTAAGATTTCCTAGGAAGCTAATTTGTTTGCGATCTGCAAGTCTAGTGAGGGCGTCTTGGCAACGAAAATACATCGCTTCACATGTATCGTTAATCACCCATTTCGCATGTGCACCTTGACTTAACGCCTTCATCGATATAACTGGAACATCTTCTAAATAAAACAATGGTTCTTCGAACCCATTTCCAAATGGAGCTAATCTAGATAGACTTTCTACTTCTTGAATAGATAGTTCATCTATGGATACAGGAATCACTTCATATATCTTTTCTTCATGAAATTCAATATCCTTCATTTTATTGTTTACATAATCTTGGATAACCTGCTTTTTCTCATATGAAAATCCAATACCCGCAGCTGCTGGATGACCACCATAAGCACTCAATTCTTTCATACAATCATTAAAAAATGTAGTTAAATCTAATAAATTACCACTTCGAATACTGCCTTTAAAGGTAGATTCACTCTGTGCAACAACCATAACAGGTTGATGTAGCTCTTCTTGTAGTTTACCCGCCACAATTCCTGCCATACCCTCGTGAAAAGAATCATGAAACAATAATTGGAAACGATATTCATCATGCACCAGTGATCTTGCCACATCGACCATTTCATCACTCATAACCTTTCTTTGATCATTTAAGTTATGAATCTGTTTCGACATATTCATAATATCATCGCGATTTGATGACATCAAATAACGAACGGTATTATTCGCATTTGCCATATCTGCCAAACGCCCTGTTGCGTTTAACTTTGGAACGATTTGAAAGGCAATCATCATCTCATCCCATTGAGGATAGCGATCATTTGCCAACATTTGTACTGGTAGACATACCCCTTGTTTTAAATAAGAAATACCCAACTTTACAATCGTTCTTGTTTCTTTTCGTAGTTGCATAACATCACCAATAGATGCCACACAAGCGAGTACCACATGTTCTTTAATCTCACCTAAAAGAGCGCGCGATATCTCCAAAGCAACACCCGCTCCACTTAGGAATGAAAAATCATCTCCCATATGTTCTGGATGCAACAAATATAAACATGGAAATTCCTCATCCATGGAATGATGGTCACTTACGATGACATCAAGTCCAAGCTTTTCTGCTTCTTTTAACGCATCAAATGCCTTTACACCATTATCTACTGTTATGAGTAATGTGTACCCTTTTTCATGTGCCATGGTTACTGTATGTAACTGAAGTCCATACCCCTCTTTGAATCGATTCGGAATATAAAAGCCACAATCTACGCCATACTTATTTAACGCATCAACAAGTATGGTAGTAGCGCATATTCCATCCGCGTCGTAATCCCCACAAACCAACACTTTTTCTTTATTTACCTTTGCCAAATAGATACAATCTACTACTTCTTTCATACCACTTGCCAGCATAGGATTTATAAGAACCTTTTCTTGAAGATGTTCTTCAATTTCTTCATCACTCATTTGTTTCGATGCAAGCACCTTTGCGCAAAGAGAAGAAAGTGAAAAGCGTTCTTTTATTTCTTTATATCGTTCAATATCTAATTCTTTTATATTCATAATTATCACCGTTTGTAATCATATCACAATTTACACCAGATTACGAAACAAAAGACCGAAAAAAAACAGGTAGTACCTGTAGTTTATGCTTTCACTTCAAACATATCTTCAAAATCATGAAGTTTCATCTTAGAACCTAATATCACTGCCTGTGTTGATAAATAAGCAACCACTTCACCAACCGTAAGTGAATTGATATCATCTAATGCTTTATGTATACTTTCAGGTTTACGCACTTTCCAATTTCCTTCAAGTGTACTTTCTATATGTTCATATGTTAAAGAAGACAATTCCCGTCGAAGCTCATTTGCTTTCAGGGTAATCGCTAAACGGATATATTTTTCATCAAATTCATTCGCATTACTCATACGTTACCCCTCACTTTCATATGAAGTATTATAGCATGTATTTTTGTGTTTGCGTTATGAAACTATATTTACATTTTTGATATATTTTACATTTTAGAAAGAGTAGGTATCTTACATGAAGAAAACCATTATACGATCCACCATACTTTTAATTATTGTCTCTGTTATCGCAAAAATTTTGTCATTTATTGTGCGTATTATGTTAGCTAGAACCTTAAGTGAACAAGCAATGAATTACTACACCCTAGCTTCACCCACCATGGTGTTTGTCATTACGCTTGCGCAAATGGGTATACCCACTGCATTATCAAAGGTAATTGCACAAAGCAAAACTCCTAATAAATCCATGAAAGTAAGTATCTTATTATCTGTGTTAAACAATGTAGTAATTATTTTGTCGTTCTTAATCATTCTCCCCATGTTAGCACAATACGTATTGAAACAAGACGAAATCAAACCTGTACTCTACGCCATCCTCCCTCTCATTCCCTTTGTCACTATATCAGGTCTTCTCAAAGGATACTTATATGGAATACAGCACCACATACAGGCAACCAGTTCACAAATCTTTGAAGAATTAGCTCGCATTATTTTTTTATTTGTGGTCTTTAGTTTACACCCTGACATGAGCGCCATTCAAATGGCACAATACGCCATGATTTCAGTAACGGTAGGTGAAGTCATCAGTATGTTGTTTATGTTGTGTTCTATACGTATAAAAAAACATACGTTATCACGTATCCCACATTTGTTCCTAGATTTAAATCGTTCTTCATTTTACGAGATATTAAGTGTATCCCTTCCCATGACCGGAAGTAGACTTATTGGCTCTTTGACCTATTTTTTCGAACCCATCATTATGGTCATGGGATTAAGTAGTATTGCGGCTGGTTCCATGATATCTGCATATGGACAATTAAACGGTTATGTGTTGCCCATTATCACAATGCCTTCCTTTATCACAGTTACCTTAAGCAATTTTTTATTACCATCCTTTACGTATCATTACTCTCGTGGAGATATAAAAAATGCTAAGAAACTGTTCAACGTGATTATAAGTTGTTGCTTTTTCATTGGAATATGTTGTAGCTTTGCTTGTTATTTTTATAACGAAGAACTCTTGACGTTGTTTTATCACAACACTAGAGGAGCTCATATCCTGAAACAACTTGCTTGGCCATTTGCCTTATTCTCCTTACAAGCTCCCTTATCCAGTATGTTGCATGCATTATCTCGCAGTAAAAAAACAGTTCTTGATACCTTATTAGGATCCGTTGCTCGTTTATCCTGTGTCTTCTTTTTAACACCACTTTTAGGCAATACATCTTTATTTATAGGATTGGTTCTTGGAATGCTATTAACAACAATCACACACGCATTGCGACTTGGTGTAGCACTTCATCAGGATGTTAAGAAGACTGCTTCTTACCCAACTCCTTTTTAATCACATAAAACCCATCTTTTTGATACATGCATAAAAAAACATCATGAATATCATCAATCCCCTCTTTCTTCAAAGATTCAACTAACCAAGTTTCATCGTATTTCAAATCAGCTAAAGCATCTTTATTTACAATACCATCGTTGATTAAAGGATCTGGATGTTTCACTTTACATTGTTTTTTTGGAATGATGCTTAACTCTCCACTATTCTCCAATACTGCAAAGGCTACTTCATCTGGTGTGCATAAGTCTTTGCTTCTAATTTGTGACATTAAATCATCGATATTATAACGCTCTTTTTTCATCTTATCCTGATTGATATGTCCATTATGAATTAAGATGACGGATTTCCCATCAAATATATCTCGAATCTTTTTACTTTTTAGTAATATCCAAGAAATTGCTATCTGCATAATTGCCAAGGTGAAAATTGGAACTAAGGATTTCATAATACTTTCCTTTGTTTCCGCAATTGATAAAGCCAACAACTCACTCATAACAAGGTAGATAACAATATCAAATACCGATAACTCTCCAACTTCTCTTTTTCCCATGACACGTAAGGATAAGATGATTACGAAATACACCACAAAGCATTTACTCATCAAAATAAAATAGGTATTCATTTTCTGTTTCCTCCTGCATAGTTTTCCTATATCGTTCATACAATTGACTGAGGTGAACATTCATGAAAAACAAAGTTCAAATATATGTACAATCAATTGCCATCGTATTGATACTCACAATGTTATTTTCGCTTGTTTTTGCTTCTTTATACTATTTTAATGTAATTCAAACAAACACGTTTCATATCTTAAATTGGATCAGTGGAATTCTAGCATTTGGTGCAGGAGGCTTTTGGATTGGGAAATGCATAGAAAAAAAAGCGCTTTTCAACGCTTTTCTAGTATTGCTTGTGGTATGTATTCCTGCTTTACTCTTATGTGAACATACCTTATTAGGATATATAGAAGTCCTTAGTAAACTTCTTTCTTATATGGCAGTATGTTTATTTATTTATACTACAAAGCATAAATCATAATTATTTTGAAAATAGACCTTCATTAATATTATACCCTAAATGTTGATAGGCTTTCTCTGTAACAATTCTCCCTCTAGGAGTACGGTTGATAAAACCAATCTGCAATAAGTAAGGTTCATACACATCTTCTAGTGTCATCGTTTC
>JAVWJF010000021.1:14575-17653 GCA_036639195.1 Longicatena sp. | reverse complement strand
AAATGAAGGTACTATAGATAATCCTATCCAAATGCCTTTTGTAAGTTATTCCAAAATGATAATAGACTTTGAAAAAGATATTTATAAATTTGTGGAAGCAAATCCAAATTTGGAACTAAAACGATATAGCGGTATATTAGAAAGTCATGGCATTAAGTGGTCTAGCGAGTCAATGGAAGAAGCTGATTTAACAAATGTTGATGAACGTTGTGTGCTAGCTCTATTATTGGGTATCGTACGAGCAGATCGAATGTGTGAAGGCACATTATTGAGCTTTTTTAAGAACGGAAGTATAAAAAGGTGGCTTTCGTATTTAAGAGAGATCGATGAAAATCGATGTTAATAAATCTTATAAGATTGAATAGCTGGCAAATATTGATGTAAGTGGAATTGCTTTGATATGTATGTGCAATCGTCTATTTAAATTTTTAGTTTTATTTCTGTTTATGAATAATCTTATAATAGTGCTATTGTTTTCAAAGTAGATAGCATGCCTTCTTACATTCATAATGTCATACCATTACTATTACTTCACTTATGAAATACAATCGATTTCTAGTATTCTTATAACCTAGAATTCTTTTGGAACTTTTTATAAAACTACATGGTTGTTTATTTTTATTGCTCTCCAATATTGTTTCATTTTACATAGGGTAAGTACAAATAAAAGCACTAGTTCGTAATGGGCTAGTGCTTAATTATATAAAGCGAGGGAGGGTGACATTTTGCTTATTTCCTACAATGGTGGGAGAAACTTCCTGTTTTATTTTCATCGTTTTAGTTACTGCTATTTTATACTCATTTGAACGGATACTAAAAACCAGCCATCCTTTACGTCCCACCGTAAAAATCCATCATATTTTTCAGCCACTGCCATAACGGAAGATAGACCAATACCTTTTTTTTCATTCCCTCTTTTACGACTTAAAATTTCACCATTGTTAAGATGTAATTTACCATCAAAAGTGTTGTCGATTGTTAACATTAAATTGCCGGCATGTGAAGAAATACGAAGCTTTAGTTTTCGTTTTTCTTCAGATAGAGTTCTACAACCTTCGATAGCATTTTCTAAGAGATTACCTAACAATACGCATAAATCAGTATCATCTATTCCGTTGTTGTTATCAAGGACGCATTGTACATCTATATGAGGGATATCTTCTGATCGAGCAAGTGAAATATAGTGGCAGATAATAATGTTCGCAGTATAGTTTTCACACAACATCATATCTTTATCTGTTGGTACAGATTTACGATATTGTTCTACAAAGAGAGCTAATTTATCATACTCTTTGTGTGTCACCATAGCCGAAATAACCGCGAGTTGATGACGTAAATCATGTCGTGCAGCTCGTGTTTCTTCTATATTGCGATGAAGTGCAGCATACTGCTCTCCTTGTATAGCTAGAAGTCGTTCAGATTGCTTGCTTTTTTCTTCTAACTTTACTGCTAGTTCCATTTGTTTAATGACTTTCGCAAGAAGCGCTACCACCAATATGGACCCAATGATAATAGAAATACGGATAGATAAAATGACAAGTGAAATCTTATGGTCAAAAGCTTCCATTGTGGTGATAATTGAAATTATAGCGAAAGTAAGGGGAATGCATGTTAAGTTTCTCCATATAGAAATGACTTCGATTTGCATAATTGGTCGTATGCTTCTTTTAAACACAAGAAATAATACAGGGTAAATGAGCAAGGTGATTGTTCCTCGTACAAAAACATCTGTACGATAGGGCGCTGTAGCAAATGCATCCGCAAACCAAGTACGATTTATGATATAGGAAAGATCAATTACAGACATAACTATTCCAACCATAAAGAAATCCATAAACAGTATTTTACTTTTACTATCCTTGATAAATGCTAAGGAAAGCAATACATAAGGAATCATAAATAATTTACGATGCCAGGCTAATACAGCTTCTCCAAATGGATAGTGAAAGGACAGAAATAAATATGAACATCCTTGTACCAACATAATGGCAGTAGCATAAAGCATAAGTCGAGAAAAAGGTATTTTCAGTCTATCCATTACAGGAACATGGCGTAAAGGAAAAAAAGGATATACACTTAAAATTCCAAATAAGAAAGACCAAATGAAGGATTCATTATGTATCATTTACTAATTCCCCCTCATCTTTAGAAAGAAGTAGTCAGACATTGCTTTTTTTATGGAAGGTTTATTTTTTATGGTTAGTTGAGCTTTGGCACCATCCTTCATCAAAATATAATCATCTTCAATTCGTGCTACGTAATTCATATTAACAATACATCCACGATGACATCGTAGGAAACAGCCCTCTGTTTTTAGTTCTTCATCAAAGTTAGCTAGAGATTTTGTGGTTGTGATTGTTTTTCCTTTAACATGAAGTATACAGCCACGCGTCGCAACTTCTATAAATTCCAAGTCTTTTAAAAATACTCTATATTCCAAACGATCACTAAGAAATGAAATTGATTTGAAGTGTTCAGTATAACTGCTAATTGCTCGTTTGAACGTTTGATGGAAGTCTTCTTTGGTATAGGGTTTCACCAAATATCCATCTGCCATAATCTTATAGCTTTCTACCGCGTGAATTTCTGAAGTAGTAGTGAAAATGACGGCACCAGAAAACCCTTCAGCTTTCAAAAGCTTAACAGCATCCATTCCAGTCATTCCATCCATGTAAATATCCATAAATAGAATATCGGGATGCAGGATCTCTTTTTTTACCATTGTAAGTAGTGATTCAGCATTTTCAAATTCTTCTACTACATAATCTAATAACTCCGCGCAGGAATAACTGTCAATATATGTAAGTAGAGTATCGCGCTCTATTTTCGAATCATCACAAATTGCTATATACATACGAATCCTCCGCTTCATAGATAAGAATATCTAATTCAAATTATACATGTAAAATAGTCACAACTCAACGTTTAAAGACCCAAATATAATATTTACTTTTGAAGATAAAACACCAGTTATTTTTCATGTCGTTTAAAGTCTTTTCAAACGCCTTCGCGTTTTTTTTACTATGTCGATTGCTATAATTATACTGCTTAAATTGTAAGTAATATACTGTTTGGGAG
>JAVWJF010000021.1:0-14565 GCA_036639195.1 Longicatena sp. | reverse complement strand
GAATATTGTTATGTTAGCAATTCTCTCAAATAGCATTGAGAATGCAGCTAGACTCTCCGAGAATCTTCAATACTATTGGAACTCACATGGTGTGTACGCTAGTGTGTCCCTCTTTGAAGATGATGAGGAATTTATAAATGCATTTCGTTTGCATCAGTATAAATCTGTGATATTGCAAACTACAAAAAATACACTTGAGTTAATTGTCAAAATACGTGATATTAAGTCAGATTGTAAAATTGGCATACTTATTGATACTTGCGATCGTGCAAAGGAAACTGAGATTGCTTGTACTTATCGGAACTATGGTGTTGAAATGGTACTTACGCGATTGGATTTGGAAAGGCCATTGGAGCTGATTTCGAAACAGTTAAGTATCGTCTGAAATAAATCTTTATCGAAATAACATGTGATTTCACAACACGCATGGGTTCTATAGAACTCGTTGATTTACATGGTACTAGAGTTAATCATAAGTAACATACCTTCATAAAACGATGTTATAGGATGTAAACGAAGATTATTCTGTTATTTCATGGATAGACAAAAAGAAGGTTCTGCATAGAAACACTCAGTATAACTGCAGAAAGAGAGGTAGTAGAATAAGAAATGAATCGTACAAAATATCAAACAGCGCTTATTTTAGAGGGTGGTGGGATGCGTTGTCTTTACACTTCGGGGGTTTTGGATTGTTTTTTAGATCATGGAATTGAAATTAAAAACTGTTATGGTGTTTCCGCTGGTGCTATTTGTGGTATGAACTATATTGCGAAACAAAAGGGGCGTACCTATCGTACGGTAGTGAACTACATACATGATAAAAACTATTGTAGTATTAGGAGTTTGCTTACCACTGGAAATCTTTTTGGAGTTGATATGCTTTATAATCAAATTCCGAATTTCCTTGATCCATTTGATTATGATACTTTCGCAAAGAGTGATAGTCGATTGACAATGGTATGTAGTGATGTAAAATCTGGGAAGCCTAAATACCATAAGGTAAAAGATATGCGAAAAGAGATAACGTATTTGCAAGCATCCTGTTCTTTACCGATGGTTTCACGTATGGTAAAGATTGATGAAAACAAATATCTTGATGGTGGCATCACTGATAGTCTTCCATTAGCCAAAGCGATAGATGATGGTAATGAAAAAAGTATTGTTATTCTAACGCAATATCGAAAATATCAAAAAAAAGCAGAAGGAATTTTTACGAGGATTATTGGTAGAGTGATGTATTTTCGATACCCTTTATTATTAAAGGCGGGAATGGAGCGTCATAAGGTTTATAATAAACAACTTGAATTTGTATCATGGCAGGAATCACAAGGGAAGGTACTAGTGCTTGCCCCAGATGAACCAGTCACCATTGGAAGAACTGAAAAGAATAAAGATAAACTTTCTGATCTGTACCTACAGGGCTATGATGATGCATCAAAGAGACTGGAAGAGGTTATCAAATTCTTACAGGAAGAATAGATTAATACATGTTGTAGAAATTACAATAAACGAATATATAAATAAGGAGAAAAGCGTGAAAAAGAATAAATTAAAAAAAATATTATCGGCTGTACTAGTACTTGCTTTGACTATGGGGATATTGCCGACAAAGGTTTTAGCAAGTGAAACCAATATACCAACTAGAATAACAATGTTGGATGTATCAAAGATGACAGAAACTACGGATATGTTAGAAAGTGAAGGGTGGAAATGGATTCCTACAGACAGTGGTGGAACGTTAATGCTTAAAAATAGTTATATACAAGGGGAGGGTGAAGCATTATGTCTTCCTTTTGGAGATGTATCGATCATATTAGAGGGTGAGAATACAATTGAAACAAGAGGAACTTTATTAAGTCCTACAATCTATGCGGACGGGCCTGATGCAAACGCTGAATCCAACATTACGATTGTTGCTAAAACAGATGATGCAAAGCTGAATATACTTCGAAAAGATGCCTCACCTACTACAGCTATTCCTTATGGAATTACAGGGAATAATATTACCATTAAATCGGGTAATATCTATACAAATATGGGCTTTTGCATAATTGTTAGCCGTTTTGCGATGCAAGGAGGATCACTTAAAATAGATACGCCCAATGTTACAGATTGTGATGGAATATATACTATTAAAGGGAATGTAGATATTACAGGTGGTAATCTCGATATTGATACTGGGCAAGTTGGCATATGGCTACCTGGTAATACAGGTGAGGGTGAAAGAAAGGTAAATATCACTGGAGGAGACGTCAAAATTAGAAGTGGTTTTGGAGCGATTTATGCAAAAAAGATTACTATTAATACGAATGGTAATCTAGATTTGCAGGGTGATAAATTTGCGTTGAAGGCTTTTCAAAAGAACGAAACAGGTGCTGTTTTGGAGATACTTTCAGCAGGAAGTATAATTCTAGATGGTACTGAGCATTATTTACCTAAAGCTACAGATGAGAATACAACTGTTACTATTAGTGAAGCAAACTATTCCCAAGTTGAAACGGCGATTACAAAAGCAAATGCACTGAATCCTGATGATTATGTGTCTGACTTGACTGATGTAAAAGCTGCTGTAGATGCAGTCGTTAAAGGAAAAAAGGTTTTGGAACAAAACCTAGTAAATAGTTATGCTGTATCGATTGAAAATGCAATTAAGGCACTGGAGCCTAAAAAGGCCATTTATGATAAAGTAGATGCAGCGATTGCTAAAATCCCTTCTGACTTAAGTATTTATACAAAAGATAGTGTTAATGCACTGAATGATGCAAAAAATGCAGTTGTTCGTGGCAAGGATAAAAGTGAACAAGGAATTGTTGATGGTTATGCCACTGCAATTGAAAATGCAATCAAAGCATTAGAGCATAAAGCAGCGGATTATAGTAAGGTAGATGCAGCGATTGCGAAAATCCCCTCTGACCTAAGTAGTTATACAAAAGATAGTATTAATACACTGAATGATGCAAAAAATGCAGTTGTTCGTGGTAAGAATATAAGTGAACAGAATATCGTTGATGGATATGCTAAGGACATTGAAAATGCATTGGCAAATCTTAAAAAGAAGACAGAAATATCAATCACAAACCCTGAGACGGGCGTAAAAATAGAATATGATGATGGTACACCGATGGAGATTGATTTTACGCTTGCTGTTGTTTCAAAATCACAAGCAGAAATGAACACATTCAAGAATGATGTTGATAATGCCGCTCCAGGATTTGTTTTAGCTGGATTGTATGATATTTCTATGATGAAAGATGGATTGAAAATTCAACCAAACGGTGAGTTAAAGATAAGTATCCCATTAACAGATACGATGAAAGCTATGAAAAATTTAAAGGTCGTTTATATAAGTGATAGTGGAAACGTAACTGTTATTCCAAGTGAAGTGAAGGATGGTCATATAATTTTTGTAACTGATCACTTAAGTTATTATGGCGTGATTGGAAAAACAAAAGATAATGTTAGTGATGATAAGAATAGCACGAATAAATCACCTGAAACTAGCGATAGTTCATCAATAGAGTTGCTTGTAATGATGACATTTGTTTCAGGTTTAGGTCTTGTTATCCTTAAGAAAAAAAGCAGGAAATATTAAGTATAGAATGGTGCTTTAAAAGAGTTGCTACTATCATTTATATTGAATCATGATTTGGGTAACATATTCTTCCATACAACCGATACTCATTTCATTGATTCCTATTTCATATGCATATCCACAAAGAGTAAGCTCGTGCAACTGTGCATAAGAGATAATCTGTGCATAACAACTTGCAAGATTCTCCCATGGGCCAAGACAAAAGGCGCGTATGTAATTACCAGCTGGTTTAATATATAAATCAGCTTTTTTCTTAGGTTTTTCTATTTGTGTGAAAAAGCAGGTGTAGTTTTCGAACTTTCCAGCATAAATATTTTCAACGGAAATCATACTGCCATACGTTTTATTAAAAATGCGTGTATCCGATGTTTCTTGGGGATGAGCAATCAAGATTGAAAAATCTTCAAGATCATAGTCTCCACTCATGGATTTGGTCAAGGAAAGATATTCCTGCTCACAGGTGATCGTTTCAATTTTGTTAAAATCGATACCACGGCATATTGTTAGTTGAGTTTTCTTTTTTGTCAACATTTTGTGAATATCTTGAAGTTGACGAATACGAAATTCTACTTCATGAATTTTTGTATTTACAATCTCTTCAAAAGCATCTGGTGAACGATTTTGCATATACATAAGAATATCTTCTACAGACATTTCTAATTCACGTAACGCAAGTAGCATTTCAAGATTTGGACTTTGTAAGTAGGTGTAGTAACGATATCCATTAACACCTTTATGTGCTGGAGAAAATAAACCAATTTCATCATAATAGTGTAGAGTGCGTTTGTTGATACCATGTAGTTTTGCGAATTGTCCAGCGGTATAAAACATTTCTTTTTCGTTCATGATGGACCTCCTATAGTATATGTATCTGATTCTTGACATTACAGTAACTGTATACTTTATGATAAATTACAGACATAGAATTGTCAATAAAATGGAGGTATTAGAAATGAATGAATTGATTTATTATCGACCAATTGAAAAACGAGATTACGAATCTTTGGAAAAACTAATTATTCATACTTGGGGATATGAAAAATTTTGCTCACCCAAAACAGCGAGACGAATGGCAAGGCTTTATCTAACTTCTTGTTTGATGGAACAAACATTTACTTGTGTGGCAGTACGTAATGGAGAGGCAATAGGTATCATAATGTGTAATGATACCAGTCAGTCAAGACGAACACGAATAAAATATGCATGGAGGATGCTTCTTCCTACACTTGCTATGGCATGTACAAAAGAAGGACGTAGAATTAGTAAAATGTTTTCGAACTTTTATCAAATTGACAAAGACCTACTCAAACAAAGTGGAGAAAAATACGATGGAACGCTTGCTTTCTTTGCTTTACGTAACGATCAACGTGGAACTGGTATTGGGAAAGCATTGTGGATGAGAGGACTAGATTATATGCGAAAACAAAGAATCAGTCGCTTTTATCTTTACACCGATACAACATGTAATTATGGATTTTACGAACATCATGGGATGAAACGTATTTGTGAACAAACCGTTAGCTTAAAGCCTTATTATGATAATGCTATGAATTTCTTTTTATATAGTTATTCATTTGTAAAGGTTGATATAAAGTAGAAGTGCAAAAGTGTTTACGATTTGTTCATTAATAAGAATTAAAAGAGAAGCAATAAAGAGAAGGTGTTTCCACATGTTTCATTTGGATATATTTTAAGTATATAAGGTGTAATTTCGTAAATGCGTAAATTTATTATTTAGACGTAAAAAACCCTAATCAAAGTCGCTTTTGATTAGGGTTTTTTTAAAGAACTTATGTATATAGATTGTACATGCTAATTCGTGAAAGACTCGTCTTTCATACATGGGATTGAATGTGCACTATTCTTTGTCGTTCAATGTGGAATTACTGCAGCTACGCAAATGTAAATAAACTGTATTCTTTGAAATGTTTAATAATTTTGCTATTACCGATACTGAATCTTTAATTTGGAAAATCCCTTTGTTGTATAAATCATAAATGATTTCCTTGTTCTTATTGGAAGAACTGATAGATGGTTCATTATAAATACGATCTTTTACAGTGTTCAGTGTAGAGAGTATCATATCATCGACATTACTAGCAAATGTTTCTGTAATAGATTCTTTGTCTGTTTTAGGTTCTTCCTTAGATACAAACGTATTAACAAAATCATAGAAGCTAATATTCATATAGAAATTCATACATAGAAGACCTATGATGCGATTGTTCTCTCCTTTGATGGCAATGGTTGTACTTTTTAGTGGTTCCCCTTTTGAATTGAATGAATAATAGGTTTCTTGTGTAGAATTGTTTTCATTAAATTTAATCATGAAATCTAATGCTTTGTCTGTAATAGGAGCTCCAACAGATCTTCCTGTATGTTCTCCATGATCGATGTAAATAACGGAGTGCTGAAAATCTTCTAGACTATGAAGTACGATTTCATAACCTTCTCCTAAATAATTTCCTAATCCTTCGACCATTGAGCAATAACTCTTTAGAATTAGCTTATCTATTAATGTTAATTGAACTTCTTGTGCTTTCATATTAGGCTACCTTCCCTTCACATTAGATATTATAACGCACAAATTAGCATTATTCAAAATAAATTTAAAAAAAGTTCATTAAATAAACAAAAATAACATAAAAATTCACTAATTATCTAGATTTATGAAATATAGTGAACAAAAGTTTATTGAAATATGTAATAAATTTTATTGACTAAAATAAATTAATGTTATATGATGTAGTAGTAAAATAAAGTTCATTGGAAAGGAGACGCGATGAAAAGAATTATTTCCACAGATTGCGCACCTGCAGCAATCGGCCCTTACTCACAAGGAGTAGTCAGTGAAAACTTAATGTTTGTGTCAGGCCAGTTACCAATCAATCCTAAAACTGGAGTGATTGAATGCCAAGATATCAAGGGACAAGCAACACAGTCACTTGAGAACGTTAAGTCCATATTAAAGAATGCAGGTTATGAATTGGGGGATGTAGTAAAAACTACTTGTTTTATTACAGATATGGCAGATTTTGCAGAATTAAATGAAGTGTATGCAAACTATTTCGTAGAAAACTGTCCTGCAAGATCGTGTGTATCTGTAAAAGAACTTCCAAAACAAGCTTTGTTTGAATTAGAAGTAATAGCATGTAAATAATGAGGAGAGAAAATATGAAAATATTGTTAATGTGCGGAGCAGGTGCTTCCAGTGGTTTTATGGCTCAAGCGATGCGTAAAGCAGCGAAGGAAATGGGAATAGAAGATATTGAAATTATTGCACGTAGTGAAGCAGAGATGGTTACCAATCTTGCTGGTACTGATTTGGTAATGTTTGGTCCACATTTAGCGTTCAAGAAAGAAGCACTTGAAAATGATTTGAGAAAATATGGTGTACCATTCACATTCATTGATAAAGATGCATATGGAAGTATTGATGGTACTGCTACAATAAAACAGGCGCTTGATACGTTAAAAAATTCTGATACAAAAGTAAAAGATGAAACTAAAAAAGAAACTGTTGAATCAAAGAAAGTTGTGGAGGAAATCAAAGAGGAACCTCAAAAGGGATTTATGGGATGGATTACAAATTCATTAGCTCCAAAGCTAGACAAGCTAACACAAAATGTATATATCTCATCCATTCAGCAATCTATTATGAGCATTCTACCTATGATCATGATTGGATCTGTTTCATCAATCGTAGGAGTTTTAAAGAACTTTGAAATATTGAGTTGGATTCCTGATATTTCTAAACTAAATACATATTCATTTGGATTGATTGCAATTTTCTTAGCAATTCTTGTTCCTATGAAAGTACTAGAGAAAAAAGGTAATGAAAAACTAAAAATTTCAGCAATGTTAACAAGTTTAGCATTATTCTTCATCATTACACTCCCAGTTATCGATGGAGAAGCAGGATCTATGAATTTCATTATGGACAAAATTGGAACAGGTGGAATGTTGACAGCAGTAGTTACTTCTGTATTTACTGGTTGGATTTTTAACTTTGCATCAAAACACTCCATGTTCAAAAAAGATACAGTAATGCCAGACATGGTAGTTGCTTGGATGGATGCGTTAGTACCAGTAACAATTACATTGGCAATTGGTTTATTCATTATGAGTACTGGATTCGATCTACCTTTATTTATTCGTGGATTATTTGCACCAATTTCATCATTTGGTCAAACTTGGTTAGGTCTTGTAATGATATGTTTCTTCACATGCTTCTTATATTCATTTGGCTTCACATGGATATTATTCCCAATTGCATGGGCAATTTGGATGGAAGGTATGGATGCAAATATGGCAGCAGTTGCTGCGGGACAAGTAGCTTCTAATATTAACCTTATGGAAACAGTTATGGGAATTTCTTATATTGGTGGACAAGGATGTACTTTGGCATTAGTACTTATGTGCATGAAGTCAAAAGTAAAAAAATTAAAATCCATAGGTCGTGTATGCGTGTTCCCTGCAATCTTCAATATTAATGAACCGATTGTATTTGGTGCTCCTGTCGTGTGGAATCCAATCCTTATGATTCCATTATGCTTGAATTCTATTATTATTCCTACAATTATGTATCTTGTTATGAATTTTGGATTGGTTCCTACTCCAAGTGCACCAATGCAAATGTGGTATTTACCAAACATCATTCAAGGATACTTAACTACAAATAGTTTTTCAGGTGTTATTCTAGTAATTGGATTGTTCATTGTTTCATGGTTGATTTGGATGCCATTCTTTAAAGTGTTTGAAAAACAGCAGTATCAAGAAGAATTAAAAAAGTTGAAATGAGGTAAATGATATGAACTTAGAAAATGCTCAAATAGCTATGAAAATTATTTTGCATGCTGGAGATGCAAGATTAAAAACAACAGAGGCATTAAAAGCTTTAAAAGAATTTAATGTCGAAGATGCGAAGAAATATTTAGCAGAGGCAAATGAAGATATTGTGGCGGCTCATCAAGTGCAGACTGGGATTTTGCAGGCAGAATCAAATGGTGATGAAATTGAATATTCAACTCTATTTTCTCATGCACAGGATACTTGTATGACGGTATATAGTGAAATTAATGTTACAGAACAATTGATTGACATATGTGAATCAATCGATAAACGTTTTAAAGCATTAGAAAATGATAAATAAAATATTTGGTAGGACATACCTACCAAATATTTTAGAATTTTAGGAGGAAGAAAATGAGTTATTTTGATAATAGCAATATCAATCTAGAAGTCTTGAAGAGAAAGGCATTTAATTTAAGATGGGCTGAAGTGCCAGAAGGTTTTATCCCTTTGACAGCTGCAGATATGGACTATCCATGTGCTCCAAGTATTAAAAAAGCACTTTTAGATTATGTAGAAGAGGGATATTTTTCATATACTCCTAAAAAGGGATTATCTGAATTCAACAATGCCTTCTCTAACTATGTAAAATATACAAAAAATGAAGATATAAAAGAATCGAATGTTTTAGCTGTAGATAGTGCTGCAAGAGCAATGTACATTATCGCTAAGGCATTCCTCAAACCTGGTGATGAAATGATCATTTTTGATCCATGTGATTACTTGTTTCGTGAATCATGCCTGGCGGCTGGTGCAACACCTGTTAGTTATCCTGCTATTTTAGATACAAAGAACAGAAAAATGGATTTATCTAAGTTAGAAGATTATATTACGAAAAACACAAAGATGATTGGTCTTTGTAATCCACATAATCCATATGGCTTGGTATATACAGAAGAAGAATTGGATTACATTATGGAGCTATGCGAGAAACATGACTTACTTATTATGAATGATGAAATTTGGTCAGATATTATATATCCAGATGCAACATTCAAAAGTATTTATTGTTTGGGAACAAAGAGATGTAATAGAGTCTTATCTGTATTTGGCTTTTCCAAGAGTTTTGGATTAGCTGGACTTAGAATAGGTTGTGTATATGCTACAGATGATGCTATGTTTGAAAAATTGGTTGTAGCCTCTGATGTTATGTCTACTGCAGGAGGGGCGACTTCTGTATCTCAGATTGCAGCAATTGCTGCAATGACGCAGACAAAAGAATGGCTTTCAGAATTCATTCAACATGTGACAAAAAACCGAGACTTTGCTGTGAACTATATCAATGAAAATATACCATTATTAAGCGCCTATAAACCACAAGCAACATTCTT
Organism: Longicatena sp.; assembly: GCA_036639195.1. Lineage (GTDB taxonomy): Bacteria > Bacillota_I > Bacilli_A > Erysipelotrichales > Erysipelotrichaceae > JAVWJF01. Next base: position 4,791 of record JAVWJF010000021.1, on the reverse strand, counting down.
GTTGTATGTGGATATTACAAAGTTACATATGTCAGGTTTTGAGTTTGTAGAATTTCTAAAGAAGGAAGTTCAATTAGCTATCGTTCCTGGAGGACATCAATATTTTGGAGATCAATCAGAAGGACATGTAAGAATTTGCTTAGCAACTAGTACAGAAATACTAAGTGAAGGTTTAGAGAGATTAAGGATAGGTGTAGAGAAACTTGTGAATGAAGGGAGAAAAAATAATGAGTAAAGTTAAATTTCCGAAAGGTTTTTTATGGGGGGGAGCGACATCCGCCTATCAATGCGAAGGAGCATGGAAAGAAGATGGGAAAGGTTTTGCAGTAACTGATCTTTTGACTGCAGGAAGCAGAGAAGTACCAAGAGAATTTACACAAGAACAACGTAAAGATGTGTATTATCCAGCAGAACTTGCAATCGATCATTTTCATCATTATAAAGAAGATATCGCTTTATTTGCTGAAATGGGTTTTAAGGTATATCGTATGTCTATTTCCTGGGTTAGAATTTATCCAAATGGTGATGATAAACTACCTAACCAAGCAGGATTAGAATTTTATCGTAACATATTCAAAGAATGTAAAAAGTATAATATTGAACCATTGGTTACAATATCACATCATGATGTTCCTTTGTCTCTTGCTATAAAACAAGATGGGTGGTTGAGTAGAAACACGATTGATGCATATGTTAAGTATTGCGAAACCATCTTTAATGCTTATAAAGAGGATGTGAAGTATTGGATTACATTTAATGAAATTAATATGATGACAAATTATTTTGGTGATATTTATACAGGTGGTATATTATCAAATGAAACGAAATTTTTAGATATCGCATATGCAAGTGAAGATTCATTGTCGGCAGATAAAATGACGAAGAGATTCAAAGCATTACATCACCAATTTATTGCGAGTGCTTTAGTCGTGAAATTAGGTCATGAAATTAATCCTGAGTTTCAAATTGGTTCTATGGTAGCGGGTGATGCACATTACCCATACTCATGTAATCCAATCAATGTTATAGAAGCGCAACAAAGTATGAATCGTATTTGGTATTGCGGTGATGTTTTGGTGCGTGGCGAGTATAAATTACCTACACAAAAAAGGTGTGGAAATTGAAACCTTAGGAATAACACAAGAAGATAAAGAGATATTAAAGAGAGGTACCATTGATTTTATAGCATTTAGTTATTATACTTCCGGATGTCATGCAGTAGATGAAGATCATGAAACAACAGCAGGCAATTTCTCATTGGGAGTAGCAAATCCATACTTAAAGAAATCTGATTGGGGATGGGTCTTTGATCCACAAGGAATGAGATGGATGTTGAATGAATTATATGGTAGATATAATATACCTGTTTTCATTGCGGAAAATGGATTGGGAGCTATGGACGCACTTGAGGAAGATGGAACAGTTCATGATCCATATAGAAGTCAATACTTAAATGAGCATGTTGCGGCTATGCGTGATGCCATCGAAGATGGTGTAGATTTAATTGGTTATACTTGGTGGGGACCTATTGATTTGATTAGCGCATCAACTGGTGAGATGAAAAAACGTTATGGTTTCATCTACGTTGATAGAGATAATGAAGGAAATGGAACACTCAAGAGAATACGAAAAGATTCCTTTTATCGATATAAAGAAGTAATCGCAACAAATGGAGATTGTGTGGAATAAGAATTCAAAAGAATCTGCATTTAATATTGAATGAAAATGTAAAAGAGGAGGAAATAAAGACAGCGTGAAATGTCAAAGTTTTCTCCTTTTTTTATTGTGCTAAAAGAAGGCATTGAGTTAGTGTTCTGTATGTTCAGTTATATATAGTGTTCCTATGCAATCTAAACACTCGCTTTTTTATAATCCATAAGCTTTCTAAATATCGTTTGTCTTCATTCATCAAGATATGCTTGAATAACCTATTTCTCATCATTTCATCTTTTAATTTCTTGCCATAGAATGGTGTAGATGAAATTAATCTAATTAGAAATCTGTTTTATAATTTGTGAAGTCATAGAATTTTTGCTTATGATTATCCATTTTTGTTAGCTGTGATGACAAAGTGACTCTAGAAAGCACTTTGTTATTTTGAACCAAAATTTCAAATTGATTATTGATGCTCAAAAGAGTATGATTAAAACATGACCACTCATGTCAAGTTCGATGCATGAAGTAAGGGAGCGTGTTTTTATGAAGGATAATAGATATTTTCAAATGGTGTATCTTTTGTTAGAAAAAGGGAATATGACTGCCCCAGAACTAGCAAGGCATTTTGAAGTGTCAGTGAGAACGATATATAGAGATATCGATATTCTAAGTTCTGCTGGTATACCTATATATGCTACACAGGGAAAAGGAGGAGGGATTTTTATTCAAGATAAATTTGTGTTGAATAAATCTATCCTTAGTGAAGAAGAACAAAAACAAATCATTATGGCATTACAGGGAATTAGAATGGTGGAAGATGATAATACAAGTGCATTACTATCAAAGTTAAGTAGTGTATTTCAAAAACAAGATACAAACTGGTTTGAATTTGATTTTTCAAGTTGGACAAAAACTGGTGCGAGAAAAGAAGTTTTTCATACACTACAAAGTGCAATTTTCAAGAGTAAGAAAGTATCCTTTCAATATTACAATGGAAAAGGAGAAGCTGTTGAGCGTTTAGTGGAACCATTGAAGTTGGTATTCAAGTCCTATGATTGGTACTTATACGGATTCTGTTGTATGAGAGATGATTATCGTTTTTTCAAGCTAACACGCATTAAGAATTTGGTTATGAAAGATGATGGATATGTACGAGCGGTACCAGAGGGGATTTTTTCAAGATCCGAAAAGTTTGAAATGGACATGGTCAAAGTAACGCTTTTATTTGATAAAAGCATGTCCATTCAAGTATATGAGAAATTCGATGAAGAGGTAATAGTAAGAGAAGATGGGAATTTAATAGTAGAGACACTGATGCCCAATAATGAACTATTATTTCGCTATGTTCTTTCATGTGGTGAGAAAGTAGAAGTTATTTCTCCTCAAAGTATACGCGATATCATATCAGAAAGAGTAAGAAAAATAGCAGATAAATATAAAACATGACACGGCTTTGCAAGTTATAAATGGTATGATGGAGTTAACATATGAAGAACAAAGGTATCAAATATGTTGACGAATGGTAGTCACACGTAGATGTGATGTTATCCATTTATAAGGAGAGGTCAATATGACAGAAAAAGCATTAGTAGTAATAGATATTCAAAATGATATGACAAAGAATTACAAAGAAATATTAGGCAATATCAACCAGTCTATAGATTGGGCAGTTAAAAACAAAATTCCAGTAGTTTATATAAGACATTATAATTTATCAACTGGCACAAGAACGTTCAAACCCAATACTGTTGGATCTGAGTTAGCTACAGGTTTGAACATTGTTTCAAATCATGTTTTTGAAAAATCAAAGAGTAATGCATTAACGAGTGAGGAGTTTGTAGACTTTATAAATAAAAATGGTATTAGTGAATTCTTTATAACAGGTGCAGATGCTTTTATATGTGTGAAATCAACTACCTTTAATATGCGAAAGGCAGGCTATGAAGTAAATGTCTTATCGGATTGTATTACAAGTTACGATAAACGGAAAATCGATGAGATGTTAAAGTATTATGAAAACAAAGGTTGTAAGATTATGAAGTTAAGTGAACTAATAGATGCTTAGGAAAATAAGGGTTTAAAAAATATATTGGAATCTTTATGCATGTACGGTATAATTCTTATATGGTAACTATATGAGGAGTTGATCTTGTCCGGCGCACTTGATGCTACATATTCAGTAGTATAAGTGAAACGTGGAAAACTTAAATAATCAAAATTTGTATTTGATTTTACCTATCAAAGATAGGTCTTATTGTAATGCAACAGATTATTTATGAAAACCACGTTACTCTAGATTTTTCTAACGAACTGTGGATTTTCTGCAGTTTTTTTATTTACTATAGTTGCCATACAGTTATAGAAAGGACAAGAAAATGAAAAAAATATTTGAAATATTAACTAGAAAACCTGAATTATATGAGCAAACAAGTAGGAATATATGGGATGATCCATATATATCCAAGCGAATGCTTGAAGCTCATTTAGACACATCCTTAGATTCAGCAACTCGTAATCGAGAGTTTGTAAAAAAATCCGTTGAATGGATAGCTCACATAGTCCCTGCCACGGAATATCCAAACTTGTTGGATTTAGGGTGTGGTCCAGGAATTTATGCAGAAATGTTTAAGGAACAAGGGTATTGTGTAGAGGGTATTGATTTATCCGAAAATTCGATCGAGTATGCAAGAAAATCAGCTTTAGAAAAAGGACTCACAATAGAGTATGTTTTAGGGGATTATTTGAAGCATCCATTTACATGCAAATATAATCTTATTACGCTTATTTATTGTGATTTTGGTGTACTAGCACCTAATGATAGACAGGTGTTACTAAAGAAAGTGTATAATACACTACATCACAATGGTGTTTTAATTTTCGATGTTTTTACGCCGTTAAAATATAAGAATGAATCAGAAGATAACAGTTGGGAAATAAATGAAAATGGATTTTGGCATGAGAAACTATGTTTAACTTTTAAATCCTTTTATCGTTATGATGACGAGAATACATTTTTAAATCGTTATACTGTTGTAACAGAAGATGAAGAAATATTTGTTTATAATGTATGGGAACATACATTTACATCTAAAGAGTTAAAGGACGACTTAGAACATGCGGGATTTAAAAACATTC
>JAVWJF010000020.1:0-17938 GCA_036639195.1 Longicatena sp. | reverse complement strand
GACATATATCCACAAGAATTCTATGATAAAATCACTTCTCGTGCTCTTTGTATAACAGGACAAAATGTTCTTGATATAGGTACTGGAACAGGTGTTTTGCCAAGAAATATGGTTCGCTATGGTGCAACATGGACAGGTACAGATATTTCTGAACAACAGATTGAACAGGCGAAAATGCTCTCTGTTAATATGGATATCAAGTATTATGCATTGCCTACAGAACATATTGATTTTCCAAAGAATTCATTCGATGTGATTACCGCATGCCAGTGCTTTTGGTATTTTGATCATGAACACATTATGCCTAAGTTATATGATATGTTAAAGCCGAACGGAAGGATTCTTATCTTGTATATGGCATGGCTACCTTTTGAGGATAAAATTGCTGGAGCAAGTGAAAACCTTGTGTTGAAATATAATCCTGAATGGAACGGTTGTGGAGAGAGGATACATCCTATTTCCATACCTGAATGCTATCGCGATAAATTTGAATATGTTTATCATGAGGAATACCCATTATCCATCAAATTCACACGTGAAAGTTGGCATGGAAGAATGAAAGCATGTCGAGGTGTTGGCGCTTCTCTAAGTGAAGATGAAGTTAAAGCATGGGAAGAAGAACATATGCAGTTGTTACAGGAGATTGCTCCTTCTGAATTTGAAGTTTTGCATTATGGCGCAATTGCAGAATTAAGGAAAGTGTAATGTAAACTATACACCTTAGATACCATACTGTAAGGGGATGAAGCGATTCTAATAATTCTCAAATTTTGCAAAACAAAATTGTTTTTTCTATCACAAAATGTCATAATTAAGCATATAAGGATTAGGGTGAACGCTGTGGAATTAGAAAAGTTGATGAATACCTATTACGATGACTTGAATAAGAGTGATAAACAGATTCTTAAGACTATTTTATCAAATCGTTTATTGCTTGCTCAGGCATCTTGTGATGAAGTAGCACAAGCTTGTCATGTATCGCGAGCAACGCTTTTAAGAGTGTGTAGAAAAATATCCTTACAATCATTTTCAGAACTGAAGTATTTACTAAAAGAAAGTGATGTAGAACAGCCTACACAACTAGATTTTCATAATGTATGTGAATCGTATCATCTAATGATACAAGATTTAAATAAAATATCATTTACACAGATTTGCGAAAAACTATATCATGCGGATACCATTTATATATATGGCACTGGTAATGAACAAAAAAGTATTGCACAGGAATTTAAACGTATCTTTTTGACGGTTGGGAAGTGTGTCATTGACCTATTTGATTATGGTGAGATAGCACTTATGAAAGATGGGTTTCAAAAAGATGATGTATTTATCATAATTTCATTGTCAGGGGAAACTAAAGAAGGAATTGAAGTCATGAAAGATATGTCTTCTCATATACATACCTTATCCATTACACGTTTACAAAATAATACAATTTCTTCGATGTGTGAAATGAATGTATATGCAGCAACACAACGATTGGATAATAAACAATATGTTTCTTATGAAATGGTTGGAGTTTTTTATGCGTTGTTGGATATGTTGTTTATGAAGTATTTAGAATATAAGAAAAAGATGGAACATGGGGGTGAAGAAAATGAAGTTTGAAGAATTAATCAACGTGTATTTTGATCACTTTACAGCCAATGATGAATATATTTGTACTTGTATTGTACAACATAGAGAAGATTGTATTCATTTAGGAATTGAAGAGTTCTCAAAGAAATATCATGTTTCCACAAGTGCGTTATCTAGATTTGCACAGAAATTACAGCTTCCAGGGTATAGTGAATTAAAAGCTCTTTTACGTTTCGAAGGGAAAGCAGTTGATAGAAAAGAATACGACATGAAAGATGTATTAGATACCTATCATCATGTGATCGATCATGTAGAACAAAAGGATTGTAGGTTGTTATTTGAAAAACTTTATAATGCGAAAAGAATTATCGTATATGGAGAAGGATACCAACAAGGAAGAGCCGCAAAAGAAATGAAGCGAATTTTTCTTCCAACAGGGAAGAGCTTCTATGATATGTATGGAGTAGATACGATACCATCGTTACAAAAATTTGTACAAGAAGGGGATGTTGTCTTCTTTATATCTTTGCATGGTGAACAAAAAGAAGTGATATCTTTTGCGAAGCAGTTGAAATTAAAGGGAGCGTTTTTGATATCTATTACAAAAATGAAAAGTAATGAACTCTCTCATTTATGCGATGAAAGTTTCTATATCGATACCATGCAAATGGAAATAGATGACACATTGCACTATGAAGTTACAACACCGTATTTTATTCTTATAGAATTATTATATGTGAAATATAAGTTATATTGTGATGTGAACATTTTTTCAAACAATGAAAATAAGAACTAGAAAAGAACATATTTACGAAAGGGCTCTCAGCGATTGAAAGCCCTTTACTTTTGGTTTAAGATGAAATTGTCAAAAGAGAAAGGAACATATCATGGTCAAACTTATACTACTTGATATCGATGGAACACTGAGAGATGAACGTCTTGGAATTCCTGATTCCGCGATTACCGCGATACAAGAATGTCGAAAAAGGAATATCCTCGTAGTCATTTGCACAGGAAGAAGTAAAGCAACAATTCCAGATGATGTACTTACAATTTCATTGGATGGATATATCACGGGTGGAGGTAATCACATTGAACTACATCACCAAGTGTTATGGGATGCGTACTTCCCTCAAGAAATGATGATGAAATGTATATCGGTTTTAAAAGATGCGAATATTGGATTTGCATTAGAAAGTGTCGATGAAGTATTCATGAATAAAAAGGCACAAGAAATTCTATGTGCGATGAATGAACAAAAAGGAAAGACACTACGATCAACAGATAAACAATTCATCCAAGAAAAAATTCGATACGTTGATAACATGGCACAGTACAATATGGAACCGATTCATAAACTCTACCTTTGGGGAAAGCATGAAGTATATCAAAAGATACAGGATATCTTAGGTACTTCCATGTACTTGGTACAACAAGAAAAAGATACTGATACAACCTATTATGAAATCGTTCAAAGAGGATGTGACAAAGGCTCTGCGGTGCAAAGAGTACAACATGAGTGTGATATCAAAGAAGAGGAAACCCTATGCTTTGGAGATGGGCAAAATGATCTAGATATGTTTCATTATTCCAATATAAAAATCGCAATGGCAAATGGGCATGAAGCACTAAAGGCAAAAGCCACATCGATTTGCGAAGACATATTTCAAGATGGTGTATACAACGAACTAAAAAGAAGAAAGCTTATTTAAGGAGGAGACATTATGAAGAAACAATGGTGGCAAAAAGAGGTTGTTTATCAACTATATCCAAGAAGTTTTAAAGATAGCAATCAAGATGGAATAGGGGATCTTAAAGGTATTCAATCGCAATTAGAGTACTTAAAGAATTTAGGAATTACCATGATTTGGTTATGTCCAATCTTCAAATCTCCAATGGATGATAACGGATATGATATTAGTGATTACTTATCTGTAGCGGAAGATTTTGGAACGATGTCCGATTTAACGGATTTGATTGAAGAGGCAAAAGAAAAAGGAATTAAGATTATTCTTGATTTAGTATTAAACCATACCAGTGATGAACATCCTTGGTTTATAGAAGCATTGCATGATGTGAACAGTCCATATCATGATTACTATATTTTCAAAGAAGGAACGCAAGTGCCAAACAATTGGCGTTCTGTATTTGGCGGAAGTGTATGGGAAAAGGTAGAAGGTAGAGATGAGTTTTACTTTCATTCCTTTGGAAAAAAACAACCAGATTTAAACTGGGAAAACCCAAAACTTAGAAAAGCATTGTATAATATTATTGAAAAATGGTCTCGTATAGGTGTTGCAGGATTTCGAGTAGATGCCATTACCTTTATCAAAAAAGATTTATCCTTTCAAAGTTTAGAAAGCGATGGTGTTGATGGTCTTGTGAAATGTACGAAGGCTACAAGAAACAAACCAGGCATTGAAAAGTTCTTGAAAGAAATGAAAGAAGAAACCTTTCAGAAATATGATTGTATGACCGTTGCGGAAGCAGCAGGAATTGAATACGATCAGTTAGAAGAATTTATAGGAGAGGATGGCTTCTTCTCTATGATATTTGATTTTAAACATGCAGATCTTGATATCGCTTCAGGAAGCGAATGGTTTCTAAGAATGCCTTGGACCATTGAAGATTTACGCAATCGTATTTTAAATAGTCAAATGCAAGTACAAAAATACGGTTGGGCCGCAAACTTCATCGAAAATCATGATCAACCTCGAGCAACGACAAAGTATTTACAAGAACATCAAAGAAATAAAGATGCGGTGAAAATGTTGGGAGCTATGTATTTCTTCCTACGTGGAACTCCATTTATATACCAAGGACAAGAATTAGGAATGGTCAATTTCGAAAGAGATGATGTATCACAGTTTAATGATCTATCTAGTATCGATCAATACCATCGTTCTATAGAAGAAGGATTCTCTAAAGAAGAAGCAATGCACTTTGTGAATCTTAGAAGTCGTGATAATTCTAGAACTCCATTCCCTTGGGATGATTCAACCTATGCAGGGTTCTCCGATCATACACCTTGGCTAGCACTAGATGATCATTACAAAGAAATCAATGCGTTAAACCAAGTTGGAAAAGAAGATAGTATTTATGAATTCTATAAGGAAATGATCGATGTTCGTCAACATAGTGAATACAGTGATTGTCTCATCTATGGTGATATCACACCAATCACAACCCAAAGTAAAGAGTTGATTGCTTATCGAAGAACTTATCAGAATACTGTGATAGATTGTTATTTCAATTTTAGTAATCAAGAAATACAAGAAGAAAGTCATGCGACATATGATATCATCTTTCAAAATTTAAAAGAAGATTTCATAACAAAAGATACAATAACGTTACAACCATTTCAAGCAGTATTGTTGAAAGTGAGGGAATATAATGAATAAATATGCAATTATCGCTGAACAAATAATTGATACAATAGGAAGAGATAATATCCTATCTATCACACACTGTGCCACACGTTTACGCCTTCTTGTGAAAGATCGAAATAAAATAGATGATGCGCTTGTGGATAAAATAGACGAGGTAAAAGGAGTCTTCTTTACAGCTGGGCAATATCAAATCATTTTAGGAACTGGTATCGTCAATAAAGTCTATGCGGAAGTAGAACAAATGGGACTCAAAACAGTATCCAAAAAAGAACAAGAAGAAGTCATGAAGAACCAAGAAAAAGGGATGAAGAGATTCATGCGAACATTAGCGGATATCTTTGTGCCAATCATTCCTGTGATTGCGGCTACTGGTTTATTCCTTGGATTAAAGGGATGTCTCTTCAACGATAGTGTACTATCTTTATTTGGCGCAACGAGTGCTAGTATTCCTGCATATATCCAAACACTAGTTTCCGTATTAACAGAAACAGCGTTTGCTTTCTTACCAGCAATCATTGTTTGGTCAACCTTTAAAGTATTTAAAGGAACTCCAGTGATTGGTTTGGTAATTGGATTGATGCTTGTCTCTCCAATCCTTCCTAATGCATATGCAGTTGCGGATCCTAACAGTGGAGTAAAAGCGATTATGGCATTTGGTGTCATTCCACTAGTTGGTTGTCAAGGAAGTGTTCTTACTGCCATTGTGACTGGGTATATCGGCGCAACCATTGAAAAATTCTTACGTAAGCATATGCCAAATGTGCTGGATCTTATTTTTACACCATTCTTCGTTATGTTAATCACATTGCTTATCATCTTGTTAGGAATTGGACCAATCATGCATATCATTGAATTGAAAATGGTGGATATCATTCGTATATTAATTGAACTTCCATTTGGAGTAGGTGGGTTCTTAATTGGATTTACGTATCCTCTTGCTGTTATTACTGGACTTCATCACACGTATGTTATGATTGAAACATCCTTACTAGCAAACACTGGATTTAACGCTCTTATTACCTTATGTGCTATGTATGGATTTGCGAATGTAGGTACTTGTCTTGCCTTTATTAAGAAAACAAAGATTCAAAAAGTAAAACAAACTGCAGTAGGAGCTATGTTATCGCAGTTATTTGGAATCAGCGAACCTGTATTATTTGGTATCCAATTGCGATATAATTTAAAACCATTATTTGTAATGTGTTTCTCATCTGGTCTTGGTGCAGCTTTATTATCTATTTTCCATATTCAATCAAATTCGTATGGACTCGCAGTAATTCCTTCTTACTTAATGTATATTTATGAAGGACATCAACTTCTGTTCTATTTCATCATTTCTATTCTAGTTGTTGTAGTATGCTTTACAATTACGTATCTATTTGCAATTCCGGAGGAAGCGATTCATGAAAATGAAGCAATCGAAGAGGATATGCAAGCATTGGGTGGTCCAAGTGAACTTGTATTACAAGCTCCAGCAACAGGCAATCTTATCGCATTGGAAGATGTAGAAGATGAATTGTTCTCAAATAAAATGTTGGGAGATGGTTTTGCGATTGAAATCACAGAGGGAAAAATCGTAGCGCCTATTTCAGGCACATTAGAAACTGTATTTCCAAGTGGTCATGCTTTTGGCATTCGAGGTAAAGAAGGTACGTTATTACTACATGTTGGAATCGATACAGTGGAGTTAAATGGGGAAGGTTTTGAGGTATGTGTAAAACAAGGTGAAGAAGTAAAACAGGGGGATGTCTTAGTTCATGTAGATATCGACAAGATTCATAAACTTGGAAAGTCTACGACAACTATGGTCATTTTCACCGATGGTAAAAAAGTGAATTTATCAAAGGTTCAAAAAGAAATGAAACATAACGATATGCTTTCTATCGAATGTTTATAAATAGGAAATATCAAAAGTAGTGTAAACGAAATATATAAGAAACACTTTGAAATTTTAAGGCGTGAGCAAGAAAGGTATACAATCTTTTATGGTTACGCCTTTTATAATGATAGAGGAGAAGCAGTTTTCTAGTGTATCTTCATTTTATATCGTGATACGAAATTTAGTAAAGAGCATGGGGGAACCTATAGAAAACATAAAAATTTGGTTTTTATATATCAAATTGATTATGTAAGCGCTATAATAAAGTTACATAGAAAGCGAGGAGTATATATGTTTAAAGATCGTTTTAAGGATAAAGTCATGGTTGTGACTGGGGGAACGAGTGGAATTGGAAAAGCAGTTTGTATTCGCGCAGGAGAAGAAGGAGCTATCGTTGTTGTTGCGGGAAGAAGTGTGGAACGTGGTAAAGAGATTGAAAAAACCATTGTTGATGCGGGTGGAAAAGCTTTATTTGTGGCATGTGATGTAACAAAGAAAGAAGATATCATCGCATTATATGCACGTACCATGGAAACTTATGGACGCATTGATGTTGCGATTAATAATGCTGGAATCGTTGGTGATTCCAAGAAGATAGAAGATGTAAGTGATGATGATTGGTTTGATGTAGTGAATGCCAACTTAAATGCAATGTTCTATTGTATTCGTGAAGAGATTAAATATATGTTAAAGAATGAATTTGGTGGAACCATTGTCAATACTGCAAGTGTTGCAGGAATACGTGCAACTCCTGCTGGTCCTGCTTATGTTGCTAGTAAACATGGTGTGGTTGGATTAACAAAATCAACAGCTATGGATTACGCTACAAAAAATATCACATGTAATGCGGTATGTCCTGCAGGAACAGATACGCCACTTACAGAAACTGCAAAGAATAAAATGATGAAAGTGATTGGTGATTTGAAGGCACAAGGAATTGATCCAAGTGAATATATTAAAAATTCTATGATGTCAGGTAAGATTGAAACATTACAAAAACGCAATGCGACAAGTGAAGAACAAGCCGGAACTATCTTGTATTTGGCAAGTGATGAGGCAAGACATATCACTGGTTCAATCGTGGTAAGTGATGGAGGATTCACAGTTTACTAATAAATGGAGGATTCATTATAATTACTTGAATATAAGAAGAGAACGTCTTAGAAATGCTAGAGGGCATCGTTTGATAAGACGTTCTTTTTGTATGACTTGTAGATGAATAAAACCTTTATAAGTAGGAAAATAATAAATCAGTTGACAAACCTCATATGTACTGATAAACTAAATTTGTAAGGATCGTTACTGAATCTTCAGGCGTGACCAAGCAAGGGATAAAAGGTGTCTCTTTTCGTGGTTGCGCCTTTTATAATGATAGAAAGGAGAACGTATGCTAAAAATATTAAAGGTTTTTAATAATAATGTTGCCCTTGTATTAAATGATGCTAACCACGAAGAAATCATTATGGGGAAAGGTGTTGGATTTGGCAAAAGAGAACAAGAGATGATTGATGAAAGCAAAATAGAGAAACGCTTTATCTTAGAAGATAAGACTTCTGTAAAAGCATTTCAAGATTTGCTAGGACGAATCGATATCGAAGATATTGAACTCGCAAGTGATATCATCCAAGATGGAGAAAAGGTATTAGGATATCGTTGTAGTAATTCTATCCTATTAACATTATCTGATCACATCAGCTTTATGCTAAAACGCGCCAAAGAAAAAACATTATTCACAACTCCCTTAGAATGGGATATCAAAATGATTTATCCACAAGAGTTCAAATATGCACAACAAGTGATAGAACGTATGAAAAGCAAGACAGGCTTACAAATTCCTGATCAAGAAGCAGCTTTCATCGCACTACATTTCATCAATGCACATTATGAAGGAAAAGATATGCAAGAGACTGTTCTTAGTTCAAAAATCATCCAACATGTCATTGATATTGCGAAATATCATTATGGTAAAAAGTTCGATGAGTCTTCTTTCAACTTTTCAAGATTTGTTACTCATATCCGATACTTTGTCATGCGTCAACTTCATAACGATGCGAAAGAAAATGATTCATCAATCATCAATGTGATCGCGTTAAAGTATCCAAATGATTATAAATGTGCGAAGAAAATAAAAGAGTTTTTAGAAAAAACATATCAGTGGATCATTGGGGATGATGAGCTATTATACTTATCTCTTCATCTCAACCGATTATCTACTGATCTATAATGGAACGTTACTGTACGTCAGGCGTAACCTAAGTCAAATGATATTTTCATAGTGCTTAGGTTTTATTTTGCGAAAAAATTAAGAGGAGAACAATTATGTTAGAAAATGAAGCGAAAGATATTCTACAATATGTAGGTGGAAGTAAGAATGTAAACAACTTGGTACATTGTGCCACACGTTTAAGATTTGAATTAAAAGATGATAAAAAGGCAGATAAAGCAGCTTTAGAGAAGTTGCCTTATGTATTATCAGTAGTAGTAAGTGGAGGACAATATCAAGTTGTAATTGGTCCAAAAGTAAATAGTTATTTTGAAGAGATTATGAAGAGTTTGGATTTAAAAAAAGATAAACAAACAGGTAAAATGTCTGTATTAAAGGTGATTTCAGGGGCATTCTCACCACTCATTCCAATTCTAGCTGGGGCTGGTATGGTAAAAGCATTATTAACTGTACTTGTGCAGTTTGGTGTTATGTCAGATGCAAGTTCAACTTATGCAGTATTATCTGCGGCAGGTAACTCAGTGTTCTATTTCATGCCAATTTTCTTAGGGATTACTCTATCAAAACAATTTGGTGCGAATCCTTATGTAGGGGGAGCTATTGGGGCAGCCTTGATGGAGCCTTCCTTCTCGGCGTTGATTGGTCAAGAAGGAACCAATTTTCTAGGTATTAATCTTACCGTAGTAGATTATGCCACAACGATTTTTCCAATCTTTATCATTTCCTTTATTTATGCGTATTTAGAAAAAGGGTTGAAGAAGATTATTAAATTGGAATTACAAATGTTCTTAGTACCTATGATTTGTTTAATTGTATTGGTGCCTTTAGCAGCGTTAGTATTTGGTCCGTTTGGTACGGTTATTGGTGATACCGTAGGAGATGTTGTTGCGTGGTTATTTAATTTCAACCGTGTAGTTGCGGGTGTCGTATTAGGGGCAGCATATCCATTCTTAACAATGTTAGGATTACATTGGGGATTCACACCAATTACCTTACAAAATCTAACACAATATGGTGGAGATATGATTGAAGGTGTTGCGGTTTGTTGTGTATATGCAGAATTAGGGATTGCACTTGGTGTATTCTTAAAAGGAAAGAAGCATTCGAATATTAAGGCAATCGCAAGTCCTGCTATTTTAACTGGATTTTTAGCAGGTGTTACAGAACCAATTTTATATGGTATCGTAATGCGTTATAAACGTTTGATGGCTGTGGTCGCAATCGCAGGTGGTATTGGCGGGGCAATCAATGGACTCTTCCAAGTAACCATGGATTCTTATGTATTCCACAATGTATTCTCTGCAGCTATGATGTCATATTCTCCGATGATTCCATTCCTTGTAGGTATTAGTGCTTCTTTGGTATCCGGTGCGCTTCTTACGTATTTCTGGGGAATTACAAGTGAAGATAAAGGAGATTTTGAAGCTGAAACAATTACAGATATACCAGAAATCATGGAAACAAAAAAGCCTTTAAACGATCAACAACAATTAGAATTATTAGCTCCAGTGAGTGGAAGTATTGTAGAACTTGAACATGTAGAAGATGAAGTATTTGCAAGTGGAGCTGTAGGAAAAGGGATTGCTGTTTTACCAACCAATGGAGTCGTGGTAGCACCATTTGATGGTGAAGTAGTCGTTGCATTCCCTAGTAAACATGCGATCGGTTTGAAAAGTGATAGTGGGTTAGAAGTATTGATACATGTAGGATTGAATACGGTAATGTTAGATGGAAAACATTTTACTAGTAAAGTGGAACAAGGAACACGTGTAACAAAGGGAGATGTTCTTCTAGAATTTGATATGGATGAAATTAAAAAAGACGGATATTCAGTAATGACACCAATTTTGATTACCAATGCAGATGCAATTGATATGACGGTGGTAGGTAAAGAAGATGATAAGGTACAAGCAGGTGATGTATTGATTCACATCAATATGTAGGAGGTTGATTATGAAAGAGAATTTCTTATGGGGTGGAGCCCTTGCGGCACATCAAGTAGAAGGTGCTTATCAAGAACAAGGAAAAGGTTTGAGTATTGCGGATGTAATGACAGCTGGTTCACACGCAGTTCCTAGAAAAATAACAAAGGGAGTGTTGGAAGGAGAATACTATCCAAATCATGATGGTATCGATTTCTATCATCACTTTCAAGAAGATATCGATCTATTTGCGGAAATGGGTTTTAAGTGCTTGCGTACAAGTATTGCATGGACGCGTATCTTTCCAAATGGTGATGAAGATATCGCAAATGAAGCAGGATTAGCTTTCTATGATAAAATGTTTGACTATATGTTATCAAAAGGTATTGAGCCTGTAATAACGCTTTCTCATTTTGAAATGCCATATCATTTAGTAGAAGCATATGGTGGTTGGAGAAATCGTAAATGCATTGATTTCTTTTATAAGTTTGCGACTGTTTGTTTGGAACGCTATCACAAGCAAGTTACCTATTGGATGACCTTTAATGAAATCAATAATCAAACACTGATTGAAAATCCCATTTATGCATTTACGAATTCAGGTATCCTTTATGAAGCAGATGAAAACCGTGAAGAAATCATGTATCAAGCAGTACATTATCAATTTGTTGCCTCAGCGAAAGTTGTTGCATATGCAAAAGCAATGAATAAGAATTTACAAATGGGATGTATGGTCGCTTCTTTACCATACTATCCATACTCTTGTAATCCAAAGGATATCGTAAAGGCACAAAAATGCAATCAACATCAAATGTTCTTTACAGATGTGTTTGTAAGAGGGACATATCCAAACCATGTTTTAAAACAATGGGATAAAAAAGGATATTCATTAGATGTGCTTGAAGAAGATTTAGAGATTATCAAACGTGGCGTAGTGGATTACATAGGATTTAGTTATTATCTATCTAGTACTGTAAGTGCAGATGAAAATATGTCACGCAGTGGTAGTGGAAATGCGGCAGGTACAGATACTGTAGAAAATCCTTATCTAAGCACAAGTGCTTGGGGTTGGAGTATTGATCCAGTAGGTATGCGATACTATTTAAATGATTTATATGATCGTTATCAAGTACCTTTGTTCATCGTAGAAAATGGATTCGGTGCTGTAGATACAATAGAGGATAATAAGATTCATGATACCTATCGTATAGAGTATCTTCGTGCCCATATTATAGAGATGATAAAGGCTATTGAAGAAGATGGTGTCGATGTCATTGGGTATACGGTATGGGGATGTATTGATCCAATCTCTTTTACTACGGGTGAAATGAAAAAGCGTTATGGAATGATTTATGTAGATCGTGATGATCTGGGGAATGGAAGTTTAAAAAGATTACGTAAAGATTCTTTCTATTGGTATCAAGGGGTAATTGAAAGCAATGGGAAAACCTTGTAGAGATATATAAATGAGTTAATTAAGGAAACCTAAACTCTTATAAGATGAATCCATAAAAGGGATATCTTGTAAGAGTTTTTATAGTATGGACGCTTCATCATAGAGAAAATTTCTACAAACGTATTCTATTGAACTATGTTTTATGAAAGCATTTCTATGTAAATATAGTAGGAGTATGATGCATGGGTATTTGCACGTGAGTTGTAAATGGGGAAGAAATAAAGGATAATAGAAACATGAAAATGCTTTATCGATGTAATTGATGAGTAGGAGGGACAAGTCATGATACAAGATATTTTAGATTTATGGATGCAAAAATCTGATTTTTATTTAGAATTATTATTAGAACATATTCAAATATCTATGACAGCGATTATTATCGCAGGGTGTTTGGGTTTATGTATAGGTATTTTGATTGCGGAATATCAAAAGACTAGCAAAGTAGCATTGGGTGTTATCAATTTTATGTATACCATTCCTTCTATCTCTTTGTTGGGTTTTCTAATTCCTTTATCAGGAATAGGGAATACAACAGCAATACTTGCACTAACCATCTATGCGCTTTTACCAATGGTAAGAAATACGCATACAGGGTTAGTAAATGTGCAACCTTTGATTATTGAAGCTGCGAAAGGAATGGGAAGCACACGTTTTCAAATTTTATATAAAATAAAACTTCCTTTGGCAATGCCTGTGATTATGAGCGGTATTCGTAATATGGCAGTTATGACAATTGCACTTGCAGGTATTGCCTCTTTCATTGGTGCAGGTGGTTTAGGTGTAGCAATCTATCGAGGAATTACAACGAATAATAAAGCAATGACGATTATAGGAAGTTTGATGATTGCCTTATTGGCATTGTTTATTGATTGGATGTTGGGCTTTGTCGAAAAGGTGATGAATCGAAGAGGTATAAAGAATAAAGAGAAGAAAAAGAAAGTGCTTATTATTTCTGTAGGTATTATAAGTATCTGTACACTATTCTATACCTTAACGGGAAGTTCAAATAAAGATACGATTCATATTGCCACAAAACCAATGAGTGAACAATATGTTATCGGAGAGATGTTACGTACACTAATAGAACAAGATACGGATTTAGAAGTAGATATGACACAAGGTGTTGGTGGAGGAACGAATAATATTCATCCAGCAATGGTTAGCAAAGAATTTGATCTTTATCCAGAATATACAGGTACTGGTTGGAGTCAAGTATTGAAAGAAAGTGATTTATACACAGAAGATCTCTTTGATCGTTTACAAGATGGATACCATAATCTAGGTATGAAATGGGAATCTTTATTAGGGTTCAATAATACCTTTGGTATTGCAGTAAGAAAAGAGATAGCGGAAGAATATAACTTAAAGACATATTCTGACTTACAGAAAGTGGCAGACCAGTTAACCTTTGGTGCGGAGTATGATTACTTTGAAAGAGCAGATGGGTATGATGCCTTCTGTGAAAAATATGGATTAACCTTTAAGAATACAACCGATTTGGATATCGGGCTAAAATACGATGCGATTAGAGAACATAAAATTGATGCCATGGTTGTATTTACTACAGATGGACAATTGGCCGCAACTGAAATCACAGTATTAAAAGATGATAAGAATTTGTATCCATCTTATATGTGTGGTTTTGTAGTACGTGAAGAAATCTTAGAGAAGTATCCAGAAATAAAGGGTGTTCTAAAAAAATTAGATCATGCGATTAGTGATAGCGATATGTCACAGATGAATTATTTGGTAGAAACAAAGAAGCAAGAACCAAAAGATGTTGCGGATGAGTTTTTAAAGAAGAAAGGCTTGCTGGAGTAGGAGGTGCTCATATGAACGTAATTGAATATCAAAATGTAAGTATGGCATATGGAGAAAAAACAGTTGTAAAGTCTTTGGATTTAAGTATCGAAAAGGGAGAGTTTTTAACCATTATAGGTAGTTCAGGATGTGGGAAAACCACAATTTTGAAAATGGTAAATGGATTGATTATGCCTAGCGATGGAACAGTGTTGGTACATGGGAAAGAAATTGATAAAAAAGATATCATTCGTTTAAGAAGGAATATAGGATACGCTATACAAGGAAATGTATTGTTTCCACATATGAACGTAGAACAAAATATCTCTTATGTTCCTAATCTTTTGAATAAGAAAAATAAAGAAAAGACAAAGAATGCGGTGAATAAATGGATGGATATAGTAGGGTTAGATCAAGACTTAAGAAAACGATATCCAGATCATCTTTCTGGTGGTCAACAACAACGTGTAGGAATCGCAAGAGCACTTGCTGCATCTCCTGATATCTTGTTAATGGATGAACCTTTTGGGGCAGTAGATGAGATAACTCGTGCTTCTTTACAAGATGAAATCAAACGCATTCACAAAGAAACAGGTATTACGATTTTGTTTGTAACGCACGATATTCATGAAGCATTAAAACTTGGGACAAAGGTACTTGTCATGGATGAAGGAAATATTTTGCAATATGATACACCAGAAGAAATACTTGCACATCCTGCAACAGAGTTTGTAGGAAAGCTTTTAAAGAATTATCAATAAAGAGTAGGAAATTTGAAAAAAGGTAAGTTGAGTCTTACCTTTTTATGTGGTTTATTCGTTAATATCGATTGTGTACAAATTCATTAAAACAGAGCATATCTTTTACTTCTATTTTTTCTCCATTATCTAAAACAGCAAATCCATTAAGATAACCAAACACTTGATGTTGATCAGTTGATACAACGATTGCGGATATCTTTGCGGCTCTATCGAGGAAAGGAGTAAATGTCATTTCAAAGCGTTGATCACTAGACGTAATGTTCCAAGGCATCATAGGGTCTTGTGGAATATGGAACGTAATATCGTCTAGTTTGTGGGCTACATGATCATAAAATATCATATTCTCTGTGGCTGCACTATTGTCTCCAAAACCATAACCAATATTAAATCCAAAAGGCTTACCATTGATATCCATGTTACCGGAACCCCAATACCAAGTGTTATCATAAGTCCAAACACCTCTTCCCCAATCAAGGGTACCGAAATCATTAGTTTCATCAAAGGTATAGGTTTTTCCATCAAAACAAGCATGTCCACTTGCTCTCATACAGTTTATTTTCTGATTATAATAAAATGCGTGCTTTTTATCTTTCCATGGGGTAGCAATTACCATAGAATCCATAGGTGGCTCATGTAAAAGGATATCGCAGGAGAAATCTTTGCCTTGATAAAAGTTCTTAAAGGAACAAGTAAGTCTTCTTTGATCTCCATCTTTTATAAAGTCCATACATAAACGCTTGTCTTGATAATGTGTGATTCCTTGTGTGGATGAAGAAGGAAGTTTGAATTTTCCCATAGGAAACAAATTTAAAATTGTTTCTGTATGTTCCCACTTGTTTTTGAAATCAAGGAAGGATACGGACTGAAGTCCAATATAGCCATCATCAGATAAGGTCACAGCGACTCCAAAATCTTTGTTGAGGATAAGATAATAATCCCATTCCTTAATACGAAATTTACTAGCTTTGATATCTTCACGATGATATTCTTGAATAAGAGATCTTGACCAGCCTGGTTCTCTTAGGGAACCATCTTTTAATAACTTTTGTGATGTGATAACTTCATGATTACGCATATAGATCACCTCTATCTCTATTATAAAAGGTTATGCCTTTGAAAACAATGAGGATTGAAAATTTTACATTTATCTTCTTACGTGTTTATGTTAAACTATTCTTATACAAAAAAGAGATATAGGAGAACAGAAGATGAAACAGGATACAATTGTTATTTTAGATTTGGGTAGTCATGAAAATACGACGATTGCTAGAGATATTCGTAAGATTGGTGTTTTTAGTGAAATAAAGGCACATGACATTAGTGTTGCTGAATTAAAGGCAATGTCAAATGTAAAAGGAATCATCATTAGTGGTGGTAACAACAATATCATTGATGGAAAAGCAATCGATGTAAACCATGATATTTATGAAGCTGGATATCCAGTGTTGTCATTTGATCATGCGTTAGCAAAAGTAGATAACATCGCATTTCCAGAAGATGAAGAAGCACGTATGAAAGTGTTAGAAGATTTTGTGTTGAATGTATGTAAAGCAGAAAAGAATTGGAATATGAAAAACTTTGTTGCAGATCAAGTAGAATTGATTCGTCAACAAGTAAAAGATAAGAAAGTATTATTGGCATTATCTGGTGGAGTAGATTCATCTGTTGTTGCGGCGTTGTTGATCAAAGCAATCGGAAAACAATTGGTGTGTGTACATGTGAATCATGGGTTGATGCGTAAAGGGGAATCTGAAGATGTAATCGAAGTGTTCCAAAATCAGTTAAAAGCAAATCTTGTGTATGTAGATGCGTCTGATCGTTTTTTAGGAAAACTTGAAAATGTTGTAGAGCCTGAAGAAAAACGTAAGATTATCGGTGCGGAATTTATTCGTGTGTTTGAAGAAGAAGCACGCAAACTAGATGGTATCGATTATTTAGCACAAGGAACCATTTATCCAGATATCATAGAATCAGGAACAAAAACTGCAAGCGTTGTAAAATCACATCACAACGTTGGTGGATTACCTGATGATTTACAGTTTGAATTAGTGGAACCATTGTATCAATTGTTCAAAGATGAAGTTCGTGCATGTGGAGTGGAATTAGGATTACCATATGAAATGGTGTATCGTCAACCTTTCCCAGGACCAGGTCTTGGTGTACGTTGCCTTGGCGCAATTACAAAAGAACGTTTAGAAGCTGTACGTGAATCAGATGCAATCTTAAGAGAAGAATTTGCGAATGCTGGATTAGATAAGACAGTATGGCAATACTTTACGGTAGTACCTGATTTTAAATCAGTAGGTGTAAAAAACAATGCACGCTGTTTTGAGTATCCAGTAATACTTCGTGCAGTAAATACAATTGACGCTATGACTGCGACAATTGAGCAAGTGGATTGGGCTATCTTAGCGAAGATTACAGATCGTATCTTAAATGAAGTTGCGAATGTAAACAGAGTTTGTTATGATATGACACCAAAACCATGTGGAACGATTGAGTGGGAATAAACAAATAAAGTCCATAGAGCCTTATTCTATAAGGTTTTACGGACTTTTTCTTTTTGATTGAGTACAAAATGAGTACAATTATTTAGTGTTGATATCTTTTAAATTAGAATATGCAAATAAAAATTTATCAAATTTATAGAAATGAGTATGTTCATATTCAAATTGCATTTCAAATTGACCAATATTTTTTATAGTGCTTGAATTTTGAATGTGTAGTTTATAATCTTTATAGGTATTTGGTAAAGATAGTTGCTTATACATCGAATAATTATAAGATTGTGAAATTTTTAAATTATTACATATTGTTGATAATTCATGTTTTTCACTATACTTGGCAAGCAATGCTAGGTTAACAGCGATTCTTATAGCAAAAATATCATTTTCTGTTTGTTTTGATAAATACGCGACACCATCAA
>JAVWJF010000019.1:243-18401 GCA_036639195.1 Longicatena sp. | reverse complement strand
TTGTAGATATAAACCCGCCAAAGAATCCTACTAGTACTCCAATTCCTACCATCAATAAAGATATCTGTAATGTTAATGGATATACAGGAGATAGTTGAATCATCGTTGACATCATCTCACCCTTTGTTAATGAATATAAATATTGATATCCAACAATTGTAAGTATCGTAGGAACAATGGCTCCAATAAAGCCAATACACATACCTTCTAACATCATTGGAAATTTAACACTCCAATTACTTGTGCCAACAAAACGCATAATAGCAATCTCATTTTTTCTTGTATAAATGGACATTTTGATTTTGTTTGATATTAAGAACACAGCAATAAGAATCAAGAATAGAATGAATATGATACTACCATCTCTTACCATTTTTGCCCCAGCTAATAAATCTTGTGTCGAACTTCCACCATATTCTGCGGAAAATACTCCATCCGTATTTTTGATTGCTTTCGTTACATTTTCAATCTTACTTGGTTCACTCACTTCTACGATAAACGCATCTCGAACAGGACTATTCTCTCCATCATACATAGAGAACAAACTGTTTTCTCCTTGGTATTCTTCTTTATAGGCATTCAGTTCATCCTGTCCACTAGAATACGTGACACTTTTAACATTTTCTATGCTTTCAATCGTATTTTGTAGTTGTGTAATAGCATCATCTTTCACAATATTATCGATAGAAACTCGTATCGTCACTTGATCTTCTATATGAAATGTCATATTTGTTAGATTTGCACTAATGAGTGAAAAAACCGAGATGAGAATCAGCGTTATAGACACTGCAACAGACGCTGAAAACGTCAAACCTAAATGACGAGTTATATTTCTAAATGTTGTCTTTATATAAAATTTAAAGTAGCGATATAGTTTTTTCATAATTCAACTCTTTCTAAATTACCACTTATATGATACCTTACAAAATGCGGGATGTAAAGGTATATAGGCTTCACATCTTGCTTATAATCCTTAAAGTTTTGTAATAATTTTTAATGTGCATTCAATAAAAAAAAATCATAGCTCTAGACTATGATTTTTTAATGCATAATACGTATAATTTCTCGAAGCATTTTGTTTTCTTCTATGAGATTGCCAGCTTCATGATATATATTAGAGAGGTCTTCTAATAGGAGAATTTTCATTTCTTTTAAATCTCCAGGAAGTTCATAATACAACATTTCCAAGTATTCCGTATCATCTTCTTGACGATCAAATATTTTCTTTACATATAGCAAAGCTTTATGACAAAAACTATCAGGATCCATCTGTTCTCTTCTACCCGCCCATAATCCCGCTTCTCCAAAATTCTCAAGCTTTGCATATGAATAGGCAAGGAATAAATACAATTGTGGTGAAAATTCATTGGAACTTTGGACTTTCAGTCCATAACGAACGCATCCTTCATAATCACGCATCAAAAAACGTGTATAACATAGATTAAAGTAACAGTTATATATTACATAATCATTCTTGTATTGTTGGGCTAATTTTAAAGTTTTCAGAAGCTGTTTTTCCGCAAGTTCAAAACAGCGCATACCAATATACGTAAAACCTATTGAACATATTGTATAAAGCATGCGATTGATATTCCACTTCTTTTCATAAAGTTCAAATGCTTTATTGTAGTAATCAAGAGATTCTACATAACGATTTTGATAATAACAAAGACAACCAAAATGTTGATACAACAATTCACGGTAGGAAAATGGAGATATTTTATCTGCCATCAAAAAGAATTGTTCACATTTATCAAAAAGTTCTCTTTCTCTAAAATAAATTCCTTTATAAATATAGTATAGCCCCTTATAGTCAGGACTCAACACATTCACAAAAAGCGATAAATCTTCCAATAAATGTTCATACTCTTCACTTAAAGGATCATTTATTCCAAGATACATAATTTTTATTAACAAATACTCAGGAAATAAAATCGAATGTTCAAAATCAACACCATCCAATTTCTTCATAAGTTGTTTCTGTTCATCTATGATATCATATGTAAGCACATGAAAAGCATCATCTAATAATTTTCTGTATTTCTCCTGTTTTTTAAACAAAGAGATAAAATCTATACCGATATAATCACAGATTTTCTTTAATGTATTCGGATGTGCTTCAAATCTTCCATTCTGAATATTATTCAGTTCCATGTAAGATATACCTGCGTACGAACATACGACACTAGGTAACATTTTTTTATTTTGGATGGTATAAGAAATATAAGGTCCTACATACTCTAATTTTTCCATACACCAAAACATTTTGAACATAAAAACGACTTCTTTGTGTCTATGATATTATTGTCAGCCAAACAATAACTCTTCAAAACACGTTCCATGTTCTCTCCTCCTCATTATACTTTGTAAAAATAAATGAAACACCCACATTAGGCCCCCGAAAGAATTACGCCTACGTGAATAAAAATATCACAGATTAAAACGAATTACAACATGATTTACTGAAAACATCTTTTATTTTTTTACATTACCAATATGGTGTATACATATCTACATATCTTCCATTTAAAAGAATACTTTCCAGTGTACCTTTTATGGTATATAATAATTTCCACAAGGGAGATTTTACATGCACACTAAGGGAATTTTTTACACAATCATATCTGCGATATTATTCGGAATAACACCAATTTTAGCAACTTGGATTTACGACTATGGTGTCAGCTCTATTACTATTGTTTTCTTTCGTTCACTTTTCGTTCTACCTATCCTATATGTACTTATGAAATCACAGAAAGTTTCTCTCCATATACAAAAACAAGAGTTGAAACACACTGCAATTATTGCGATATTTGGAAGTGGGCTTACTACAATTTTGTTGTTTACATCCTATCAATACATCGATGTAGGAACAGCGACTACATTACATTTCCTCTATCCTTTATGTGTTTCTTTATTGTGCTATCTTGTATATCATGAAAGATTAGGACGTACCAAAATCGTGGCACTCTTAGTAGCTGCAGTGGGTACACTTTGTTTCTTCGACGCAAAACAAAGCGACAGCTTTATAGGAATATTTCTAGCAATTGCATCTGCAGTTGCCTATGCCTTTTATATGGTGCAGCTTTCAAAGAAACATCTCACAAAACAAAATCCTTTTTTAATTTCATTCTACATGGCTTTGTTCACTGTATTAGAGACCATTGTATATCATATCTTTGTACCGTCTATTACACTTCAACTTCCTTTCAAAGCTTATTTCATCCTTATCCTATTGAGTGTTGTATCTTCTTTTTTAGGAGTTGTCCTTTTACAACTTGGAATACGGGAGCTTGGTCCTTCCACAGCATCCTTATTTTGTCTATTTGAACCCATCACCTCCATTATTGCAGGTGTCTTTTTACTACATGATCATGTAAGTCTTATTAACATTATTGGATGTATAGTGATTCTTTTAGCTCTTGTGATCATCACATTGGCAGAAAAACAAAAAGAAAAGTACCTCAAATAATCTTGAGATACTTATGTAATTAAAGATTCTTTAACATAGTGTTACAGCCATCAATAACACAGTTAAGTGCATTATCCGCAACATATACGGGTATTTTCAATTCATTTCTAAGGAGTTGATCCAAATTTTTCAATAAGGCCCCTCCACCAGTTAACACCAATCCATGAAGTACAATATCTGCAGCCAACTCAGGAGGAGTGACTTCTAAAATTGTTTTTGTGGCATGCACGATTTCTTGTAGACTTCCTCTGATATAACCTTCTACTTCATTGCTATCGATTTCAATAGAATGAGGCAAACCTGATTCAACATCACGACCGGAAATCATCATGGTTATAGGTTTTTTTGAAACAAGTGCATCACCCACTGTCTTTTTGATTTCATCTGCAGTTTGTTCTCCAATATACATTTTTTTATGAACACGAACACCTTCGATAATATCAGAAGTTAAGCGATTTCCTGCCGTTTTGATAGATGTTGAACACACGATATCTCCCAATGATAATACAGCGATATCCGTTGTTCCACCACCCATATCCAATACCATGTTTCCACTTGCTTTTCCAATATCAAGGCCGGCACCTACTGCAGATACCTTTGGTTCTTCTTCTAAATATACTTTTTTTGCGCCTGCACGATATGCGCAATCTCGTATTGCATTTTTTTCTACGGATGTAATTTTTGTTGGATGACAAATTAAGATTACATTTTTCTTAAACATGCCTTTCAAATCACATTTCTTTAAGAAATAATTTAACATCATATCAGTTGCCTCAAAATCTGCAACAACTCCATCTTTTAAAGGACGAATACAAATCATATTCTTAGGAGTACGTCCTAACATATCGCGTGCATCTATTCCAGCCGCAATACATTTTTTGCTTGATGCATCCACTGTAATAATGGATGGCTCATTGACGATGACTCCTTTATTATCAACACAGATTAACAGGTTTGTCGTACCTAAATCAATTCCTATTTTTCTTACCATGAGGGACCTTCTTTCAGCATATCATGCATATCGATACTAATATATCATATTTTTAAAAAAATTACTAAAAATTACCAGATTTTTTTCACTTTTGTTTCGATTTCTATAAATATTCATACATTTTTAAAGAACTTCCGATTTTTTATAGTGTTCATTATAATATTTATAAATTCTATACACGCTCATAATTATTAAAACAACACCCAAGACAACAATCAATAATCCACCAAATATAGACTCTTTATTCATATAAGCCTTATGCGTAACAAACACACCTAATACAAGAATCATCGCAATCACACCAGCAAACAAAGCAACAAGTAAAAACCCAATAATCATCCTGATCCATAACGGTACCTTTTTATCTTTTGTAGCAAAGACTACCCCTTCTAGTAGTAATTCAAACACAAACTCCAACAGCATATCCACTAACCCCATCTCCTTTTTCATAATCATAACATAAAAAAGAAGGCATGCATATGTACGCATAACCTTCTATAGAATATAATTTCTTATTTATTCATCGCTTCTGCAATCGCAACAGCAACAGCAACACTAGCACCAACCATTGGGTTGTTACCCATACCGATTAATCCCATCATTTCTACGTGAGCAGGAACAGATGAAGAACCAGCAAACTGAGCATCAGAGTGCATACGTCCCATAGTATCTGTCATACCATAAGAAGCAGGACCAGCAGCCATGTTATCTGGGTGAAGTGTACGTCCTGTACCACCACCACTTGCTACAGAGAAATATTTCTTCCCTTGTTCGATACATTCTTTTTTGTATGTACCTGCAACTGGATGTTGGAAACGTGTAGGGTTTGTAGAGTTACCAGTAATAGAAACATCTACACCTTCGTGATGCATAACTGCAACACCTTCACGTACATCATCAGCTCCATAACAGTTAACAGCAGCTCTTTCTCCAGTAGAGTAAGAAGTTCTGTTTACTTCATGAAGTTCACCTGTGAAATAATCAAATTTAGTTTCTACATAAGTGAAACCATTGATACGAGAAATGATCTTTGCAGCATCTTTTCCCAAACCGTTCAAGATAACGCGTAATGGTTCTTTACGAGCCTTGTTAGCGTTACGAGCGATACCAATAGCACCTTCAGCAGCAGCGAAACTTTCGTGACCTGCTAAGAATGCGAAACATTTTGTATCATTGTCAAGTAACATAGCAGCTAAGTTACCATGACCAATACCAACTTTACGATCGTCAGCAACAGAACCAGGAATACAGAATGCCTGTAAACCTTCTCCTAAAGATTTTGCTACTTCGTAAGCAGTTTTATCACCTTTTTTGATAGCGATAGCAGCACCTAAGATATAAGCCCAGCTAGCGTTTTCAAAACAGATTGGCTGAATTTCTTTTACAAGGTTATAAACATCTACACCTTTGTCATCACATAGTTTTTTTGCTTCTTCAATGGAAGAAATGCCATGTGCCTTTAAAACTTCATTGATTTTATCTATACGTCTTTCGTATCCTTCAAATAATGCCATGATTTTTCCTCCTCCTATTCGTGACGTGGGTCGATGTATTTAACAGCATCTGCATAGCGACCATACGTTTTCTTTGCGTTGTTTAAAGCGTCTTCAGCATTTGTACCTTTTTTAACAGCGTCCATGAATACACCCATATTTACATATTGGTAACCGATGATTTCATCGTTTGCATCAAGACCCATGCTTAAGATATAACCTTCTGCTAAATCAAGGTAACGAGGACCTTTTACTTTTGTTGAGTAAATAGTACCTACTTGAGAACGAGTTCCCTTACCTAAGTCTTCAAGACCAGCACCTACTGGAAGACCATTTTCAGAGAATGCAGATTGTGTACGACCATAAATGATCTGTAAGAACAATTCACGCATTGCAGTGTTAATAGCATCACATACAAGGTCAGTGTTTACTGCCTCAAGTAATGTTTTTCCAACAATTGCTTCACTAGCCATTGCTGCAGAGTGAGTCATACCAGAACATCCGATTGTTTCAATCAATGCTTCCTCAATAATCCCCTCTTTAACGTTTAATGTAAGTTTGCAGGCACCCTGCTGTGGAGCACACCATCCAATACCGTGTGTCAAACCAGAGATATCTTTGATTTCTCTTGAATGTACCCATTTTCCTTCTTCAGGAATAGGCGCACAACCATGGCTTGCACCACATTTTACAGTGCACATGTTTTCGACTTCTTTTGAATAAATCATGTCATTTCTCCTTTCCCGTAAAATCCATGATAGATTTACTGTTCGCTTTCTTCTTGGAAAGCTTTTTGCGATTGCTTCGCGATGTTAATTTTTATAACATACTGCAAGAATACATAGAATTTTCTTATTTGTAAAATATTTCACAAAAAAAGTATCCTGCCCTATTATTTTAATTCTTTTCGTATAGTATGTCAATGAAAAGAGCGTGTTTATCCCTACAAAAACGAAGAATATAAAGGATTTTATAAGGATGGATGTTACGATATGAAAACACAATAATTCGCAAACCTCCCTATTCAAACAAAAAGAAAAGGTGGGAATCCACCTATCGCTACAATTAAACACTCGCTTCTTGTTTACAACTATACTTTTTACCATCCATACGACTTACTTCACAATTCCCTAACAAAACTTCATTTAGGTTCTCAAACTCATAGCCATGAAAGTAACAATAATAAGGAATACTAACTCCACCATGTGCTACTATCAGGATATTTTTTTCTTGTGCTTGGTCAATAATCGTATCAAGGAATGCTTCCACTCGTTGATAAAAAGCAATACTATTTTCTGCCCCAGGAAATGGCGGTTCTTCACAAAGTTTCCAAAGCTTACTATAATCTAATCCATCACTGGAATGTCCTTCATACTCGCCAAAACTTCGCTCGCATAAACGTTCATCCACAACGATAGGAAGATCCCAGTTCTCATTGATAATGGATGCTGTTTCTTTCGCCCTAGATAAGGGAGAAGCATAAATGAAATCCATCTGAACATCCGCAAGTTTTTCCTTAGCAATCAACGCTTGTTGTCTTCCTGTATCATTTAATTCTATATCCGTATGCCCTTGCATCTTTCCATGCAAGTTCCAATCGGTCTGTCCATGTCTTACAAAATATATACTCATAATGTCTCACTTACTTCCTTAATATATATTCCAACGTGTTTGCTTTGATGTGCATCACTCGCTGTCATAATCTTTACTCCATGTTTTTTCAAAATATCCATGAACTCTTTATTCGTCCCCATATCTTCATGGTTATAACGATAATAAATTCCTGTGTTGCATTCCATATACACATCATGTTCTTTTGCCGCTTGTGCTAATCGCTCATACGTTGGTTTTAAATCATACGTAGGATCATAATGAAACAACTTCAATTGATCAGGATGTCCAATTTGTGTAAATAAATCACTACAAATCATATCTTCCATAATTTCATAATATCGTTTGTATATCGCATTTGTATCATATTTATCCCATAAGATTTCCCGGGAAAAAGAATTCATATCATAGAGTAACCCATCGATAGAATGAATACTTCCAATCAAAAAATCATATGGATATGCGTTTAATATCTCACGTAAAAATTCTTTATCCTCCGGAGCATAACATACTTCTAAACCAAATTTCACTTCGATTGGTAAATCCATTTGTTTTACTTCTTCGATCAAATCGAAATAGGTTTGTAGTGGTTCTAATGTTTTCTTCTCAAACCATTCTTTTTGATAATGGGATGCTTCTTTTAATCTTGTATACAGTGGTTGGAATTCGATAAAACGATGCGTATGGTCAAGGATATGAATCGTATCCATACCTGCTTTTACTCCAGCATTCACAAATTCCATAACATAATCTACATGCAATGGCCCATTCTCTAAATGCATATGTCCATCTATCATACAATCACCTCTTTTGTTTTTACATTATACGCTAACAACAAAAGAGATTGCAAACAAAACAACTATTACTGTGCCATAAATCCTTCTGGTTTACGAGGCAACCCTAAAAGTGGATTATCCATATCTTCAAAATCTTCTACTATAGAGCCTTCAACATAAGGATTCATTGCGCTCACCACAGCACCCTCTTCAATCAAGCCCGCAACCATCATATCTTTTAACATATCCATAAAAACCATAATATCTTTATAAGACGTTCTGATTCTACCTTCCCCATCTTCTAACATACTAATACGAATTTTGTTTTCAAATTGACCATTTGCTACAGTTACTAACAAATCTCCAATTCTCTTTTGGTAACGCAAAAAACCTTCCATTGTCTTTTCTTCACAAGAAAACCCAAAGGAACGCAGACAACATAAAACATCATCATTTTTAATATTCATGATTTCCTCCATAAAAAGTTTTTCTTTATCATAGCATATGCAAATCCGTAGTACCTCATTCAAATATCTTCCCTAGTCGTATGTATCTACATTGCATTGTATGATGATATCTATCGCTTTTAACTATATCGTACTTATATCAAATTGACAATATCGAAAAAGCGCATAGTTCTTCATTCAAGTCTAAAACTACCTTATCCATGATAAGTATCTATACTACACACAAACCGTTGTCCACACTGTTTACATGCAATCGTATGACATATCACATCAGATATCCAGTCACCTTCCTTATTGCGTACATCTTTGATAGCGCAAGTCGCATCTATTAAGATAAAATCACCTGTATTTATAAGTTCTTGTATATCCTTTAGCGTATTCTCATAAGCACTTGGATTATAAAAGCGCTTCTTCAAATTTATACTATCACAGTGCGTACACATACCTCATCCTCATCTCTATATAGTTATGATGATTTCATTTCATCCTCAAATTTTAAAGCCAACAATTTTTTTATATCTTCAAAATGTTCACCACATGTTACACGATAATGAATCCATCCACCCTCGCTACAAGGATATTTATGATCAATATAGTCCTGTGAATATGGCCTCAAACTATCATAAATAAACGCAAATTGTTCATTGGTTAATCTCATCATTACAGAAAAAGCTTCCTTTTCCGCAAAGACATGGCACATCAATTTCTTTTTCTTTCTATGTTCAATTGCCCAACCATAACTCTTCCCATAGGGAAACACTTGCTTTGATATCGTTTTATATTCTTTCTCAAGCCATGCATTTAATAGTGTAAAATACTCTCCACTTTTACCACAGTAATCTTCCATCTCTGTTAAGGTCGGTTTCTTTTCCTTATCTAACATTCTTTCATACATATCGATATCTTCCTTTTCTTTCATGCCTTTACTTGTGAAGCTCAATTCCCATTTCTATACATATTTCATGACGTTCTATATCTTGATTAGAATAAGCATGTGTATCAAATCCAATGATTTTAAACCCATTTCTTTGATAACAATGAATTGCTGGAACATTGCAGCTCTGTGTTTCTAAAATCACCATTCTCGCATTTTGATTCTTTGCGATATCTAGTATATGC
Organism: Longicatena sp.; assembly: GCA_036639195.1. Lineage (GTDB taxonomy): Bacteria > Bacillota_I > Bacilli_A > Erysipelotrichales > Erysipelotrichaceae > JAVWJF01. The sequence continues at coordinate 8,472 of JAVWJF010000019.1, read as the reverse complement.
TCAATCAAAATAGAACCTATTCTCATCCCTCTATGACCTTCGGTTACAAGGATGTTACTAATTCGAAATCGTTGATTCCAAGCCTCCATACTTCCCTCAATAAACCCTACTAAGGTATCTTCTACAAATGCGCCATACAACACTGGCGCTTCCAACCAATCTGCTAGTAGTTCATCTTTAAAACTTCTTCTTTGATTTTTTTCAAATGGTTTATATACGAATTGAAAAGACATATCGTTTATCTTTAAATCATAATATCCCGAAGTCTCATATATAAATTCATATTCTTTATGTTTGTATTCTTTTTCATTTAATGGTCGTATTTCCATGATGTATCCCTTCTTCTTGAAAAGGTTATATCCTTACTATTGATTGTACCATAATATCTCTTCTACGTATAAAATTTTTATAAGATTTATCTTATGTAAGAATAAGCATGTATAATAAAGGTATGAATAAGCAACGTAAAAGAAAAATAACCCATATACTAATTCCAATTGTATGCACAATGGTAGGTATTGCCTTATGTTATACTGCATACTTATTTTTCTTTGCGCCTAAAGTATACTTTATAGAAAATCCGACCAAATTAGAAATCCATGATACGTATGAAAATAAACAATTTGTGTCTGACTTAAGAAATTTAAAATGGAATGATATAAAGGTACATGGCTCTATAAATACAAATAAACTTGGTACATATACACTTACCTATAAAGCAAAGAATCATTCCTTTGATTTAAAGGTGGAAGTAAAAGATACGAAGAAGCCTATCGTAGAAGCACAAGAACAAAGCATTAGTCTAGAAACTAATCCAACTGCCCAATCTTTCATCAAACACATCAAGGATGCGACAAAAACGAAAGTATCCTTTAAAGAAAACTATGTCTTTGATAAAGTAGGGGATAAAAAAATAGTCCTTGTAGTTCAGGATGAGGGAAAAAATAAAACAGAAGTAGAAACGATTGTACATATCTTACCCAAAGATACTACTGCACCTGTGATTCAAGTACATGACTTCGAGATTGTTCAAGGTGGAGAGATCGATGTATTAAGTGGTATTTGTGCAAATGATGATCGTGATGGAAGCGTAGAAGTACAAGCAGATACTACTGACTTCGACAAAAACACCCCTGGTACATATACAGTCAAATACCACGCAGTAGATAAATCTGGAAATGAGGCAAATGCCTCCGCAACTATACGAGTACTACAACCAGTTGCGCCTGGAGATAAAGTAATATATCTTACCATTGATGATGGACCAAGTGCCAACACGCCAAAAATATTAGAAATCTTGAATCGCTACAATGTAAAAGCTACCTTCTTTGTGACTGGACAATCCCTTGGATATGCTTCCTATATTGGTGAAGAATATCGACAAGGACATGCGATTGGCTTACATACGTATTCTCATCGTTATCAAGATGTATATGCGAACGATGGTGCGTACTTCGCAGATCTACAAAAAATTTCAGACTTAGTAAAAGCACAAACAGGAGAAGAAAGTCGTATTATACGTTTTCCTGGAGGGGCAAGTAACACAATCAGTAAGAATTATAATACGGGCATTATGTCGCGCCTAACAAAAGAAGTCCTTAATCGAGGATACCAATACTTTGATTGGAATTCCGCTTGTGGAGATGGAAATAGCAATACTTCTACAGCCTCCTTAATTGAACAAACAAAACAATACAACGGTTCTCAGTTAACCTTCTTAATGCATGATCATGCAGAATCTTACACAACTGTAGAAGCACTTCCTGCCATCATTGAATACTACAAGAACAGAGGGTATACCTTTAAGACATTAAGTACAGCAGTACCTGCCCATCACCATTCGGTAAACAACTAAGAAAAGAACACACTTCAGGTGTGTTCTTTTCTATAAGGAATTCTTAAATTGTTCTAATTCAACTTGTGTTGCCATAGCGCTAATGGCACCTTCTTTGGTGGTCGTATGAGCTGCATATACATTTGAAAATTCAAGATATTCTCTCAATTCTTCATCGCTAAGTTTGTAAAAGTCTCGTATACCATGTTGTAATAATTTGTATAAAAACGCTCCTATAAAGCTATCTCCTGCACCTGTTGTATCCTTTACCTCAACGATATTTCCACCCACTTGTACCATGGATGCATCTTTACGATACAATTGTGCACCATCTTTACCCATGGTATAAATAAGATAGGTAACATTACCTACAAATACATGAGGTAAAGCTTCTTCGATGGTTTTACACCCTGTAATGAATTCAAGTTCTTCATCTGAAATTTTTAGTATATGTGCACTTGGAATAAACTCTTTTACAGTTTCTTTTAAAGCTTCTTCACTATCCCAAAGAGATAAACGAAGGTTAGGATCAAAACTGATAATGGATTGTTGTTGAAGGGCTAAATCAATTAGTTTTTTATGTGCTTGTTTCATTGGACTTTCCACTAAGTCCACACTACAAAAATGTACGATTCCACAATCCTTTAACATATCTTCCGTAATCTTATCTGCTTCTAGCATTAAATCTGCACTCGTACGTCGATAAAACTTAAAATCGCGATTTCCATCTTGTGCTAGTGAAACAAAAGCCAAAGCAGTATCTCCATGCTTTGTACGCAATACATCACTTGTATCAATACCAGCTTCTTTCATCGTTTCTTCTAAGTAATCTCCAAAGGCGTCTTCTCCTAATTGGGTAATGATTTTAGATTTCCCACCCAATCTAGAGACTGCCGCAGCCACATTGGCTGGTGCACCTCCTGCCGCTTTCTTAAAGGTTGTCACATCTTTTAACCGCATCCCTTTTGCCTCAGGAATAAAATCAATTAATGCTTCTCCTATAGTACATAATGTTTTCATTTCAATCTCCTCACAATCATATTTCCAACTTCCATAACACATTTCTTAAACTCATTATAAAGCAGTTATTTCCTCTTTACAACTCACTATGAATATAGTCGATATACAATAGATTCATATGGTCTAAGAACCTTATCTTTTAATGTACAATCACTATCTCTGTAATTGCTGATGATAATTTCTTTTATGTTCGTACCTTCTGGCAAATCAATATGACATAATTTTTCTTCTTCTTTAAAGTTATTTAGAATGAGCCAACGTTCCTGTTGATAGGTTCTTATATAACCCCAGACTTCATCATCTCCCACATCTATGCGCCGATACTCACCATTTGCTAAAATATCCTCTTCTTTACGAAGTTGTATTAGTTTTTGATAGTGATGGAAAATACTGTCATCATCGTTTATATTTCTTTCTACGTTGATTTCTGTATGTTTCCCATACCCAAGCCAAGGCATCGACTTACTAAATCCATAGCCTTCTGTAGCATCCCAAATCATTGGTGTTCTTGCATTATCTCTAGATTGGTACATGATGCCATCCATGATAGTTTTTTCGTCAATTCCTTTTTGTATTCGTTCCTTGTAAATGTTTAAGGTTTCCACATCATGATAGGAATCAATATCTTCAAAACCTGCATTTAACATTCCAATTTCTTCGCCTTGATAAATGTAAGGTGTGCCTTTTAACATATGCATACTCGTCGCTAACATTTTAGCGGACTCTTTATGATATTTTTCTTCATTTCCAAAACGAGATACCACTCTTGGTTGGTCGTGATTACTCCATACCAAAGAATTCCAACCATCTCCCGCATTTACTTCTCGTTGCCATGTATCTAAAATAGTTATCATTTCTTTAATATCTGGTGTAGTTCTTGTCCAACGATCTTTATCTTTGTAATCTACTTTCAAATGTTGGAAAGAGAAAATCATATTTACTTCTTTATGTTCTGGTTTTGTATAATCGATTGCTTTTTCTGGATCCATACTCATCATTTCTCCAACACTCACACAAGGATAATGAGAGAATACTTTTTCATTCATCTCTTTCAAAAACTCATGCATTCTTGGACCATTAGCATAATAACATTTCCCCTTAGGTGAAGATTCCTCATCATCTAAAAAGTCCTGTTGCTTACTAATCAAGTTAATCACATCTAAACGAAATCCATCCACACCCTTTTTCAACCAAAAATGCATCATTTGATAGATTTCATTTCTCAACGCTTCACATTCCCAGTTCAAATCAGCCTGCGTAACATCAAATAAATGTAAGTAGTATCGTTCTTCATCCAATGGCTCCCAAGCACTTCCCCCAAACATAGATTCCCAATTATTCGGACTACGACCTTGTTTTGCAGATCTTATAATATAATACTCATAATAGGGACTTTTTTCTTTGTTCTTCAAGATATCTTGAAACCATGCATGCTCAATCGATGTATGGTTTACAACGATATCCATCATGATTTTGATTCCTAAACGATGTGATTCTTCTAATAATCGATCAAAATCATTCATGATACCAAACAATGGGTCGATCGCGTAGTAATTCGCAATATCATACCCATTATCTTTTTGAGGGGAAGAATACATAGGCGTCAACCAAAGAATTTCAGCACCTAATTTTTTAAGATAAGGAAGTCTTTTTCGAATTCCATTGATATCTCCGATTCCATCGTTGTTACTATCTTGAAAACTTTTAGGATAAATTTGATAAATACAAGCCTGTTTCCACCATTCCATAGTTACTCTCCTTCGACCTTTTTAAAATGCCACACGCGCGAAATAAAATCTTCTTTTACATTTTCAATACATATTCCAGCGTACATTCATTCACCACTATCATACATATATATTCTTACTTTCTTGTTCTTCCTATAAGATTCCTTATTTTGATCTCTTGATAGAATAGATATTTAAAATGGATATACGATTTCTATAGATGTCAAAATCGAATCATTCACAAACTCCTTTGTAAAACTATATTGCATCTTTAATAAGCTTTTAACTTCACTTGATAATTATGAATGGTTTCAATTCATAAATCGTTCCCACCATTTCAAATACTCCTTGTAGTTTCAGCTTAGAGATTTGATTTGCATAATGTCGACTTGTAAACACTTCTCTACCATCATTCACGAAAATCTCTATACTAGAAGTATCCATAAATATCTGCAACTTACATAAATCATGAACAACAACACTTCTACTATCTCTTCCACAACCACACTCTGTAAGCTTTAAAGTTAGAATATGATTTTTATAATGCAAGTGGATACCTTCATGAAGTTGAAGTTCTATTGTTTCGCATGTTGAAAAATTAAACTCAGCTTCATATAATGCAGGTGTTATTTCTTCCCCTTGATTCTTCATGGATATTCCTTTTGCATGCGTTCTTAATTGCTTAAATTCTTCTAATGGTTTTGATACAAGATATCCTTCTTCTAAACATAATTTTCTAGGTAGTGTTAGTGCATGTTGCCACTGATGTTCAACGGTTTTGTCGTTATGATAGCTCGCATCAGGAATTCCCATCCATGCTATTAAAATTCTTCTACCTTGTTCATCCAAAAAGCTTTGCGGTGCATAGATATCAAAACCGCGATCTAATTCTACGAAGTCAGACAACTCGTAACTTTTGTTTACTAAATCAAGCTTCACTTCAAAATATCCCATTTGATATACATTCGCATAGTCAATTCCTTTTTGTTCTACACCTTGTGGACAACAAACTAGAAATGTCTTATCTTCAATATCAAATAAATCAGGGCATTCCCACATATAACCAAAAGGAATTTTACTTTCTATACGCATATGGTATTTCCATGTTACTAAATCATCTGAAACATAGAGTAATACACACCCTGTATCTTGGTTACTTCTTGCGCCAAGCACCATATAGTATCTTTGATTCTTTTTATAGATTTTAGGATCTCTTACATGAACACTCATATCCTTAGGATAGTCTGTGTTTTGTAATACAAGATGTTTTTTATCAAATGTAAATCCATCTGTTGAAGTAACTAACACTGTATTCTGTTCACGTCCACTTGTTATATAGTCATATTCTTTATCGTTATACTTCACATTCCCTGTATAGAAATAGTGAATCTTATCATCCTCTACAAAGGCACTACCACTATAGACTCCATCACAATCATATATTGAATCCGCAAATAGAAAGGGTTCTTCTTCATGATATTCTACCCAGTTCTTTGTTGTATAATGTCCCCAAGATTTGATTCCCCAAGTAGGTGTCTGTGGAGTATATTGATAATAGATGTGATTTACACCAAGAAATTGACATAAGCCATTTGGATCATTTAACCATCCTGTAGGAGGCATGATATGATACGCAAGACGATATTTATCTTTCTTTACTTCTTCTCGCATTTCCTTCATCGTTGGTATAAACTTTTCATATTCTTCTTTGGTAAACATGTTATTCACCTACTGCACGGATGATGATTTTTTTATGTTCTGATTGAATATTATAACTTCTATCATTGTGTAACTCACTTAAAACCATCATTGTTTGTGTTTGATAACCTTTGTTAGCAATCGTTTCGATATCCATTTCTATTAAGAGGTCTCCTTTTTTTACTTCTTGCCCTTCTTTTACATAAGAAGTAAACCCTTCCCCATTTAGCTCTACCGTATTGATTCCACAATGAATCATAATTTTACTTCCATCTTTTAATGATAATCCTACAGCATGTTTTGTTGGAAATATGAATTCAACCTTTGCATCTGCTGGTGCAAACACCTTGTGATTGATTGGTTCAATAAAAATACCATCTCCTAATGTTTTAGAAGCAAACATTTCATCCGCACACTTACTTATATCCTGTACAACACCTTCCATTGGCATATTTAATACAATTTCATCTTCCTTTGGTAGTTCTAAAACCACCTCTTCACTTTTTTTTGCTTTTGTTTTACCAAATACTAGGGTTAATACAAGCCCTACACCTAAACCAATGACATGAGCAATAACATAATTGATATAGCCATTGTTGCTTGGATCTACAATCGCAATACCAGGTACTGCTGTTGTCCCAAATCCTAAAGAAGCTAAATCAGTGAAATACACATATGCTCCAGCTACAGCACCACCGATACATCCTGCAATCAAAGGAAATTTATAACGTAAGTTAATACCAAAAATCGCTGGTTCACTGATGCCAAATAATGTACTTATAAAACTTGGAATACACAATTCACGTGTGCGTACATTCTTCCAATTCAATAATAAATAACCAATCACTGCGCCTGCTTGTCCAATCAATGCTACTGACATTAAAGGATTTAGGAAGTTTCTACCTGTTTCCGCTACTAACTGTGCTTCTACTGCACCTAGAATATGATGTAGTCCTGTAATAACAATAATTTGTTGAAAACCAGCAAATAACATATAACCGAATGCTCCTAGGTTTTCCGCCATCCAAATTAAGGAACCACTTACACTATCACCTAAGATTCTTCCCAATGGTCCTACAATTGTAAACAATAATATAGTTGAAATAAATACCGTTAACATCGGTGCCACCAATAATTTGATTACATCTGGTATCTTCTTAATAAAGTATTTATCTAAAGTTGCTACCACATACCCCATCATTAAGGCAATGATTACACCACCTTGAAATCCAACCATTTCAATTTGAAAACCAAGAATATTTAGTACTTCAGGATCAAATCCTTCTGTTCCAATACTATACGCATTCGCAAGACTTGCATCTAACATAATTGCTCCCACAACTAAGCCTAGAATTGGTCTTCCGCCATAGCGCTTTGTTGCTGAATAACATACAGCCATAGGAAGGATTGCAAAGATTCCAGTAGATGCTAGATTCGCTAAACGATTGATTGCATAAAATGTTTCATTATTAGTGACCACATCCCATTTCCCTAAAACACCAGTTAATCCCATAAGCAATGCGGCTGCTAATATTGCTGGCATTATTTCTACAAAAACATCTGATAATGACTTGATCACCTTTTGAAAAGGATTTTGTTTTTGTGTTGTTTTTGCTTTGATATCGCCTAATGACATATTCTCAGTATGTGTAAGGTTCGCAAACACTGCATATATATCATTGACAAGACCTGGTCCAAAGATGATTTGAAGTTGATCTCCCGCAACAAATACCCCTTTCACTAAATCCACATTTTCAATTGCACTTAATTGTATTAGTTCATTATTTTCTAATACAATACGTAGTCGTGTTGCACAATGTGCTGTTCCTTGAATGTTGTCCAACCCTCCAACAAGGTTAACAAGTTGTTTTGAAATTTCTAAGTAATGTTGATTTTTTTCCATGATATTCTCCTTTACCACCATACTGGAACCGGTTTCACAATTCCATT
>JAVWJF010000019.1:0-233 GCA_036639195.1 Longicatena sp. | reverse complement strand
ATAAAACGCTTACATGAATTTGTCAACACTTTTTATGGAACCGGTTCTCTTTTTTTATTTTATAATTAAAAAAGAAGAACATGCGTTCTCCTATTTCACATCTATGAGCCCCATATTGGCTTTCCACGTCAATATACGTTTTACGGATACGTCCAATTGTTTCACATCAATTTCACCTTGTTCGATTGCTTCTATAACAGCTGGAATTTGTTCACGATAATCACTGCATATTA
>JAVWJF010000018.1:0-20053 GCA_036639195.1 Longicatena sp. | reverse complement strand
TGATGAGAGAAGCCACTCTCATCAGCGTAACTCTCATTTTATTTCCATCTTTTGAGAGTTGGAAACCACTCTTTCATCATATTACGGGCTTCATCTTCACTCATGCCAGTGTTGGCAGAAGCCATATGAGGAACACAAGTTTCAATCATTTCGTCCATAGTCACATTTGTTGTGAATTGACCATTTTCATAGCAATATTTACAATAATCACTACTTTTAGAACCATCTGATTCTGTGCCATACATTTCATCAGTAACCCCCATTGGTAAACCACAACTTTGGCAATACTTTTCTTCCATAGGGTACGCTCCTTTCTGTTTGATACTCTAATGATACAGCACAAACACTGACACCATCTGTCAAGGTTTATTTTTTTCGTAAATTTTCTTTGCTTCATCAGACAAAACCTCACGCAAATATACAGGTTCTATCACTTCAACATACGTCCCAAAGGAAAGAAGATACCCGATTAGCCATGTGTCCTCCGGCATATAGGCAGCTGCAATCAAATCACCGTTTTTCTGTTCTGTAAGTTCATCATCTTTAAACTCATCATAAACACGGTAAGCCATTTCTTTTGGAAAACGAAGCACAATTTTGTTGTAGTTATTCTGCTCTTCATCTTGTAAATCGGGAAATTCAACAGGAATAAAATCTTCATCTAAAAGTTCACAGTCGATAATTCGATTTATTTTGAAAAGACGAAAATCCTTTTTTTCTGTGCAATATCCTTTGACATACCATTCCTTTGATTTGTAGAAAAGCTTTAGAGGGTGAATTTTTCTCGTTGTTTTTTTGCAATAGGAGCTGACATAAACAATATTTACAGCCTTATGTGTAATAGTAGCCTTTTTCAATAGCTCAAACTTAGCATTATCCTGCGTTTTACTTCCCCAACGACCAAAATCAACTTCAATCCAATTTTCTGAATGTGTGTTAAAAAGTACAGAAAGCTTTGTTAACAATTCGCTTTCGTAAGTGTTATCTATAACGGATAAACTTTGTAAGGCGGATAATATATCTTGTTTTTCTTTATCCGAAAAAAAGGCTTTATCCAACACATAGTTATCGAGAATTTGTATGCCGCCATTTCTTCCTGTGGTAACATAAATGGGGATACCTGCACTGCTAATCACATCTATATCACGATATACTGTACGAACAGATACTTCAAATTTTTCCGCCAGTTCTGGAGCGGTAACACGCCCTTTTTCCAAAATAAAGTAGACAATCTTAAACAGTCTATTTTCTTTCAAGTAAACACCTCATTGTATCACCATTATATCATATTAACCTTGACACTGTATGTCAAGGTTGTGAATAACACGAAATTATATACTATCTAAAATAAAATTGTATTTCGTTCTCATTTTCTCACCCGAAATGTACAATGATATAGGGTGATATTAGAATGTACCAAGACGAAAGAAAACTTGATTTCAAGCCAATAGGTATGGCAATAAAAAAAGCTCGTGAAGCAAAAGGTTGGACACAGGAATACCTTGCTCAACTGGTAGACCTTACACCACGCTCTATTATGTACATAGAGAACAGGGGGCAGCACCCACGGCTTAACAAATTTTTTCTCATTACTACCTTGCTCGGCATCTCGGTAGACCAGTTCTTTTATCCATGCGATGAAGAGGAAGAAAGCAATCGCCGTAAGCAAATTGATGTACTGCTTAATGAAATGGAAGAAAAGGAGCTTATCGTAATTGAAGCAACGGCTCAAGGCTTGAAAACGGCACGGGAAACAACGGAATAATCAACATTGTTTCTCTGACCAATCAAACTGAAAAAGTGCGACACCTCTATATAGGTAATCGCACTTCTTCGGTTACCCTTTTATTCTCCACACCTATCACGGAGTTGCTTGCATCGGCTCTCAATATCTGCAATTTCTTCTTCGGTTAAATTCCGGCGATTATGGGTGAACTGCTGTTCTGAAAAATCGTGGTAGCCTTCAAGTAAGGCATCACGCAATTTTTCGGGTGTTTTGCAATGCTCTACACCAAACCATTGTTCTTCTTTTTTCTCCCAAATCATAACTGTGTAACCTCGCTTTGTTGTTACCACCTCGAAAACATCATCTTGATTTAGGTAATCATTGAATACCTCTAAAACCTTTTCAAATGTCAACATTTTCATCAATCCTTTCGTATTTTTGTATTCATACATAAGTAGCATCTACTACCTATTATGACCATGATAGTAAAAGTAAATCACGGTGTAAAGGATACGGAGTATTGTCTGCGAACAAAAGTGGCAATGTTTATCTTTCATTATTTTACTCTTAATGGTATACGGAGTTTTAAGATTTTGTCCTCCAGCACACCACATTCTTTCATACTTTCAAGAGTGTCTACCATAGCGATACAGGGCTATAATTCTCGTCTGTTCTCTCTTTATATCACATTGTTTTTACCTTTTTTGCTATATACACTACAACTTCTTCAGGAGTAGGTTTTTCTCCTGCATATGGCATCTTTCTCCAATACTCCTGCACCGCCGGGTCATCGGATTTCATTGCTTCATCAATGGCTTTTTGGATTTCTTCCCAAACTTCTGTAATCGATACACCCTCGAAAATGACTATTTTCTCAAACGCTTTTATAGCCTGTGATTCTTTCATATCATCTGCATCTAAATCCGTATCTTGTTCAACGTGTTTTTTCTCTTTCATCTCATCGATGATTTCTTCAAATTTGGCCTTACTTAATCCCATAACTACATCCGCAAACATTTGAATAAAACGGCGATAAGAATCGTATGCAAAACGTGGATTCCCCATCAGTTTTGCTACTCCTTCTACAACTTCATCATTCATACCAAGATTTAAGATGGTATCCATCATACCTGGCATAGATGCACGTGCACCTGAACGAACAGAAACTAACAATGGATTTTTAGGATCTCCAAATTGCTTTTCAGATAGTTCCTCAAGTTTCATCAAGTACTCAAATACTTCTTTGCGAATATCTTCATTGATTTTCTCACCATCCACATAATACTGGTTACAAGCTTCTGTGGTGACTGTAAAACCATAAGGTACTGGCATCCCTAAGTTCATCATTTCTGCCAGGTTTGCACCTTTTCCACCAAGAAGATCTTTCATTGCTCCTTTTCCTTCAGAGAAAAGGTAAACATACTTCTTTGACATGAAACATTCCTCCTCTATGTAATCGTTTACATTTCTAATGTTTATATTATAGCAAACTTCTTATTCAATTCCTAGTATTTATCCAATGAAAATGTTTTCATTTTTACGATTATGGTACAAAAAAAGACTTTTACAGCCTTTTTTATGATGATTTCAATTATAAATCCTTAGTCATTCTTACATGACAGTATACCGTATAAATTTGCACAAATATATACACAATGGCAAATGCAATAAATATTTCAAACGGTACATCCATAATTCCGAATACCAACAACAATATCCCAAAAGCATATGTCATCATTTGATAACCTTTTGCCATTGCTTGATTTTTTATCATGATATTACGTTCATCCTTTGTTTCTATTTCCATATTCTTCGCAATATCTGGATTCTTTTTGTAAATGTATGCTTGATAAATAGAGCCTACACTATGTCCCAATGTTCCACATCCTATCCCCACTAAAAAATATGGCACTGTTTTCATAAGACCTATTGGTTCCACTACATTGATCATATATAGTCCAGTAAGGGCTGCAATACTTCCGATGAAAACTAGTATCCAATGTTTATATTTTTTCATGCTTTTTCCTCCTCGTAAATGAATATATCTTCGATACTCATATCAAAATATCTTGCAATCTTAAATGCCAATTGTATAGAAGGATTATATCTTCCATTTTCCAAAGAACCAATGGTTTGTCTTGATACTTCTAAAGCAAAAGCTAATTCTTCTTGTCGTATACCCTTTGATTTACGTATTTCTTCTAATCTATTCTTCAAATTATCGCCTCGCTTATGGAAAGTACGCTTTCCATGCTTCTAGTATACTGCGTAATCACTTAAATGTAAAGTACACTTTCCATAAAAGTGTACTTATTAAAAAAAGAAGATGTCGAGTGACATCTTCTTAACGTATTAGTTTTTTCCCAATAAACGGAACATGTTTTTCTTGTATACTTCAACACCAGGTTGGTTGAACGGATTGATATCCAACATATAACAAGTAATTGCACATGCTTTGAAGAAGAAATAGCACATATAACCGAAGCTTTCTGCACTCATATCTTCCATTGTGATGATTAAGTTAGGCACATGTCCTGTTTCTTCATGTGCTTCTAGTGTTCCTTGGCAAGCCATTTTGTTTACCCAGTCAACAGATTTTCCACTCAAGTAATTCATACCATCAATATCTGCAGCATCACTTGGGAATGTTAAATCAAGGGTTGGTTTGTCAACTAACAATAATGTTTCATATAAGATTTTTTTACCATCTTGAACAAATTGTCCAAGGGAATGCAAATCTGTAGAGAAGTTAGCGCTTGTTGGAAGATTTCCTTTTTCTTCCTTCCCTTCGCTTTCACCGAATAGTTGTTTCCACCATTCCGCAACCATAGCCATTTGTGGTTCATAGCTAATCAACATTTCTACATCTTTGTTTTGATTTTCCATAATTCTACGAGCAACTGCGTATGCATATGCAGCGTTCTTATCAACATCTGGATTACTTAATTCTTCTTTGGCTTTTGCTAAACCTTTCATGATGTCATCTACATCGATTCCAGCAACTGCGATTGGAAATAATCCTACAGGAGTAATAACAGAGAAACGTCCTCCGATATCATCAGGAATTACAAATGTTTCGTATCCTTCATTATCTGCGATTGTCTTTAAGGTACCTCTTGCTTTATCCGTAGTCGCAACAATACGTTTGCTTGCTTCTTCTTTTCCGTATTTTTCTTCCATGAATTGTTTTAATAAACGGAATGCTAATGCAGTTTCTGTAGTTGTTCCAGATTTAGAAATTACATTGACTGCAACTTCTTTGTCTTTAATGTATTCCATTACTTGTGCAATGTAAGTGGAAGAGAATGTATTTCCCATAAAAATGATTTCTGGTTTTTTATTTGCATATAAACCATTGATCATTTCAATGGCAGCTCTTGCTCCTAAATATGATCCACCGATTCCACAAACGATCAATACATCGCTTTTTGAACGGATATCTGCTGCTACCGTTTTTAAACGAGCGTATTCTTCTTTATCATAAGTTTCAGGCCAGTCTACCCAACCGACATAGTCGTTTCCTTTACCAGTCTTGTTCACGAGCATGTCATGACATTTTGTCACTTCATCTTGATAAGCTTTGATGTCTTCTTGTAAAAATGCGTGTGTAACGTCTAATTTCATCATAACCTTTTTTCTCCTTTATCTTATGGCAAGCTGAATCCATTCTTCTAAATGTGCATCCAAAGTAGAAAATCCTTTTTCCATTGGAGGCAGTTCCTGGATCAATCTGCGTTTACGCATGGAACGGGCTTTATTTGCTTCTATGGCTTTTAACGATAACTTCAAATGTACACCATCTTCATCCATATCAATGATTTTTACTTTAACACGCTCATTGACCTTGACATAGGTATGTACATCTTTCACAAATCGTTCACTGATTTCTGAAATGTGGATTAAACCGTTATGTTTATTGTCCAGATAAACAAACGCGCCATAAGGCTTAATACCTGTTATGACACCTTCTACGACTTCTCCAACCATATAATGCATAAATTCACCTCATCTCATGGGATTATTATAACATATCTTTTTTCATTTTGTGGTATAATAATATCTACAGAAAGAGATTTTCTCAATCTGCCTATGAGGTGATACATATATGGATTCTTTTTACCCCCTTGCTGTAGCTCTAATAGCAAATCTATTAGCACAAATATTAAAACCATTTTTCTTATATATACGTACGAAGAAATTTGATGTTCATCAATGTATCGCATGCGGAGGATTTCCTAGTTCACATAGTTCCACGGTCAGTGGTTTAACACTAGCCATTGGATTAAGTGAAGGATTTGATTCTACCTTGTTTGCGATTACGTGCGTGTTTAGTTTTATTGTGATTTATGATGCGGCAAATGTTCGCTATTATGCGGGGAGAAATATCCAGCTAACAAAGCAACTGATCATGGACCTTGAAAAGCTAAAAGGATTGAAGTTTTCGGATCCTATTTATCATGAAAGAATTAAAAGTGTGTTAGGCCATAAATACATTGAAGTATTAGGTGGTCTTGTACTAGGTACACTGGTTGCTCTTGTTTTGTTTGAAGTATCCCATCTGTTCTAAGAAAGAAGGGTAAGAAATGGAAACAAAGAATGAAGAAATACAGCGTGTGATTAATAAAATCAGACCTTATATACAGCGTGATGGTGGAGATATTGAATTCGTATCTTTCGTAGATGGAATTGTAAATGTTCGCTTATTGGGCGCTTGTGTTGGATGTATGTCCGTAGATGATACCATTCAAGGTGGCGTAGAAGCTATCTTATTGGATGAAGTTGAAGGCGTTGTAAAAGTTCAATTAATAGAATAAGAAATCCGTTATCTATATAGATAACGGACTTTTTTATAGCATGTTCATTTCTTTTAGGCGTTGTTCCATAAAACTACGAAATGCGAATTCATCACTTTCTTGCAATCCTACATAGTACACTTTATCAATGTCCTCATGTTGAAATAAGAATAGCTCACTAGGGTCTAAAATACCCTCTGGATAATAACATGCTGCATAATCATATACTTTCGCAGTATTTTTATCTTCTTGAATCCTTCCACAGATCATAATTTTTTTTGTGCCACCTAATAAGGTTACCACACTGCCAATGGGCATCACTTCTTTGATTGTTTTTTCGTTCATTTGTTTTTTTGCTCCTTGTCCCACGTTAATAATCAACATGTACTTTAAACCCCAAACCTGCTACCATAGAAACTTTCCCACCAAACTCAAACTCTCCTTTTTTACTGGAAAACTCTGCGCCTGCACCAGCAGCTCCTAGTTCACCTGTTCCTTTTAGTGTTATCTTTACACCGAATATAGAAAAGACTGCTTTTACTTCGCCTTTTACAGCGGCTGCGCCTACATTTGCTTTTAAAGTAAACTCATCTTTTTTAATCACTGCCTTTGCTTCTGCACTGGCAGTACCAACCTTTACGTTTGCTTCCCCTTGTACATTGAGATAATCATTCCCAATATTTAAATAGGCACCTGCTTGTGCTAAGGTAGCACTTGCATTTGCTTCTAATTGTAAACTAGGATCTAGTTTCCCATTTTGAAAGAGGAGTGCTTTCGCATCCGCGGAAACACTCACATCTCCCACACGAAGATCCACCCCTGTTTTTAAATACTTCATTTCTTTATCTGCACGAAATCGCCAAACATCAAAACCAGCAAATGCACCAATACACACTCCATTCTTCACATATCCAACAAGATTGCCACCTTTATTCAGTGTTGAATGAACACGATGGTTGAACTTCATAACTTCAGTTTTATACGTGAAATCACTTGATTTCTTATGTTGGGTATTTTGAGAACTTTCGTAAGCTTTAGACTTTTCAAAGGAGGATATGGCATCTGCAGTTTTTTGAATATTGTTCTCACTTTGTTGAATAGAGGAAAGAGCGCTTTGAAAATACTGCACACTATGTATTATTTTTTCATGCAGTTGGTATTCACTGGTTTTTAGTTCTTGTAGATAAATACTAGAAGCTAGGGGTGTTTGTTGAAGGCTTAATTGATATTGCAAAGATTGTAACTCTTTGGAAATTGATAGACACTTAGAAAACTCTGTTTGCAGTACGAAAAGCTTCTCAGTATCTACACGCATCATAACGAGATTACGTTATTGTCCGCATATTCTTTTACACCAAGTTTTCTGGTTTTGTATATTTCCTAACATGGTTTGAAAATGTTGTTGCATGTAAAGGAGTTCGCTTCCCTGACAAGTGGAAGGCAATAGGTTCATGTTTTTTGTAACGAATGTTTCCATGGCACTTAATTGGTTCACATATTGATTCATCAAACGCCATGTTTCATTGGAAAGATTGTGCATGACTGTTTAATTGATCCTCAATGGATTGGTATGTTTGAACGGTTTGATCAAGGAATTTCGCATAGTTTTCAACAATTTCACGATAGTGATCAAAGATTGGAATCATCCCTTGAAACTTTGCACGTATGGTTTGTGCAGCGGGACTTTGCCATTCATTGGTTATTTGATTCATGCATTGATGGATGTCTTTTAAACAGTTTGATAGTTGTTGATTTTCTTGTCGAATTTGCATGGAGGTATGACTTACTTCTGCAAGTGTAATTAGTAAGGAATCCATAACTACCTCCTAATTCACTAAGCGACGTGCTTGGGCCGTTCGCTCATTTTGCGTTTCACGATAAATCTTAGCACTTGTTTTTAAGAAACTAGAGTACTCTTTCATCAATGTTGCCATTTGTATGAAGTCTGATTGAAACCCTTGTATCTGTGTAATAAATGCTTGATTGTCTTTTCCTTGCCAGCCAGCACTCATAGTTTCAACTGCTTGAAATAAGCGCGCATAGCTTTTTTCATAAGCAACGCCTTGTTGTTCAATGCGCAATGCCCCACTTTCTAACTTTGTGGGATCTACCTGAATTTTAATGCTCATGGTATCTCTCCTTTACCAGACTATGATTTCATCACCTGTTCTTATATCGATGTCTTTGAGAACCTGATCATCTAGTAAATTGATTTGTAGTCTACTCGAATAAAAGACACTCTCCTTGCTGAAGATAAAAGCTCCTTGGCTGCACTCTTGCAACATCAAGAATAATTTGTCTTTGATTTGAGAAATACGAAATGATGTAGGTAACACAACATCCAATGATAGCTGTGCCGCAGGTATATATACCTCCACCAATATCTTTTCATCCATGTTATGTCACCTCCCATAATTGTAGTTTGATACATGTATCTTCCTCCATAAGATAAGCTTGATTAGCTTTTAGTTCTTGCGATGCGATATTTTGACATTTAAACATATACGCATAATCTTTGAATCCTTTTCCCATCCATAGAAGAAAAGCATCGTATAAGGAATCTTGAAACCAATCATATTGTAAATAATAGGAATGTTCCTTCATCGTATATAGAAAGATATGTTTATGATGATCTTCCATGAGTTTCTCGCGTAGATATTCTTGAAGTTTAAAATCTGTAAATTGATAAGGTCTCTTCCAAATAAAGATATGCTCTTTTTCATCTTCTAACTTCATCATAAGTTCTTCATCATTATCTATCGTTTCATCACGAACAACATAAACATCTTTACGATATAAAGCTAATTGTTGAAACGTTACGTATAGAAAAGATGAAAGAAAACGAAAAGCACAAATTACATAATGAATATGATGAGAAAATGTACAAAATACATCTTCTTTACTATCCACCTGTTTTCCCAAATATAACCCTTTTGAAATATCTTCAACGGGATACCTTACTTGTTTTGGTAATACAGGAATTTGATAAAGATTACCTTTCTCATAAGGCAACTGTTCTATATCCTCTTGCGTACATTGTAGTACTTGAAAGTTAAGAATCCTTTGTTGGTACTGTAGAAGTCCACTCCCTTTGTTTGTTGGATAAAAAGGACAACCTCCACTAAATATCATGCGATAATCGTTTTGTTCATGTAGAGGAAATGCAATCGCAGAAGAAATGTATTGTTGAATACGATAAGATACAGTACTTGGATTGCTTGCGCTAATATATATACGAAAATGAAGTTTTGCATGTTCTCTTAAAAGATAAAGCAAATCTTTTTCATATTCTTCATATAGTTCATGAAACGCCTCATAATTATGTACAACGAGAATCTTTTCTTCTATCTTATCTTCTTGCTTTTTTGTTTTCATTTGATAAAAGAAGCTCTCCACTTTTTCTCGCTGTGTTTCAATCACAACATCACAAATACAAGCTCGATGTTGGAAACATAACAAGTGATGTTGATCAAAATCGAAGATATACATATGTACGTGTTCTTCTTGTATTATCTGGTACAGTAATGTCTTAAGTAAGGTTTCACGATCACTTGTTGACTTTCCATAAACCAACAGATGAGAAGTCCATACTTGATCATAGAGGAAGGGAAACTGTTTTTGATTTTCCATATCATCTATAATCCCTATCGCTTTGGGATACTCTTTCACATACATATCTTGCGACAAGGATTCTTTCCACAGCGATTGTGCGTACAAGTGTTGACGTTTTGCAATATGTACCATATGTTCTACAACCGCATCCATCTGAGTAGTATCTGTTTTCTCATTTAATGGACTTATATGTTGCGTACTTTGATAATCTCCAGTATCCTTTAAAATTGCGATTTCATCAAACGTATGTTTTTCAACTTCTTCCCTTTCAAAATAAGAACACTGTGACCAAGCAATTAACCCCTTTTCATAAATCTCATCAAGTCCTACTTGTAAACAACACTCCCCTGCTCTTTTTAAATATGCTGCGTCTTCTTTACGTAACATATCTTGACTATCTTGGATACTTTGTACTTTCATACAAAGATGAAAATGTGCATTGCTCCATATTTGATCATCGATAACTCCGGATGGCTTTTGTGTAGCCAACAACAAATGAACCCCTAAACTTCGACCAATACGCGCACTTTGTTTCAGTTGTTCAAGAAATTCTGGTTGTTGACTCTTTAATTCCGCAAATTCATCCGCGATGATAAAGAGATGCGAAAGTTTTGGTAAATATTCATATTTTTTGCACAGTTTGCGATATGTTTCGATATTCATATTTCCAACATCGTACGTCAAACAAGCTTGTGCAAAGAGTTGTTGTCTTCGTTGTAGTTCGCTTCGTAAGGACATACAAGAACGTTGTATGATATCTTGATCAAGGTTTGTCACAATTCCAGCAATATGGGGTAGTTTCCCACATGACTTTGCCATGGTTCCACCTTTGTAATCAATCAAAAGAAAGGAAACATCCTCTGGTGAAAAACATATCGCAAGGGATAAAATATAGGTTAATAAACATTCACTCTTCCCTGAACCTGTCATTCCCGCAAAGAGTCCATGTGGTCCATGATAACGCTCATGCGCATCCAAATACAAAGGCTCATGATAAGCATTAATGCCAATCCTAACCTCTAAAGAATCACTCACATCATTGTTTTGCCAACGCTCCCACACATTGAGTTGTTCAACATTTCCACACTCATACATTTCCAACAAATGATAGCTTTTAGGTAACCTAACACTAGTGCTTCTACCACTCCTTTGATTCGCTAATTGAAAGGCACATAGACTTCGTTTCGTAGTAAATTGATACGTAAATCTTAGGGTTGTTTCTTGATGTACATATCCTTGATTGCCTGCTACCTGTATCTTTGTAGGTATGATATTTACATGATTGTTAAAAGGATCATATCTCTTGAAACATATACAACGCTCATTCGTTAAGAGTGTTTTCATCTGTAGTTTACTCGCAAGTCTTCCATTAAATATAAAGAACGCATACACCTTTGTACTTGTTGCCATCTCTTCTTCCAACGTGGAATAAATAAGCTTTCCATCTTGTTCATCACTGACAAGATAACGTATCGATCCATCCTCACTGAATATCTGAGGCATAAAAGCTATTTTATTTACATGAGCTAATTTTGTATTCATACATACCACTATTTTTATATCATTTTGATATGCTAGTACCATTTGAAACAATAAATCTAGCATAAATACACTTGCATCTTCCCCATCCACTTGTACATAGCGATGCTTTTTCAAATCAATCACAACAGGTACATTTCTTGCATAATAGCTTTGCAATGTAATTTTCTCTAATTCTTCTTGTAGTGGGTCTTGATATAGCTTGAACTCTTCTCTTGGCTTTTCCATTTGTAATGTATATGGAATATCCCCAATCCCTAAAGTCACGCTACAATCATCTTTATGATTTGCTACCAAAGTATGTTCTAAGAATAATTCAATATAGCGCGTAGTGGTAAGATGGTATGTTCTAAGCATGGTTTCATATGCATGTATTTCTTCATACATTCGTTTTTGCATCTCGTTAAGATATGAAACATAGGTACTATTACGAACTTGATTTTGTTTTAACGCAAGCTTTTTCTCATATAGACGTGTTAATAGAGGCCAAAGAATGGTACCAGTCGCCATACTAAAGGACATAATCAAGGTAGGCATAACTTGCGACATTTCTTGTTTTTGTTGTAGAGCTTGTAGAAGTGAAAATACACCCATGGATAAAGAAGATAACCCCATTGTAACTGCAGGACCCAATAGGAAGATCATAGGCATCTGCTTACGATCAAATGGTGCAGGATAAGTATCGATTGTATACATTTTCTTTTGAAAGTGAAAAGCATCTTTTTCAACCCATGTATAAATGTCTTTATCTTTGCGTTTACAAGCAGACATCTGAAAAAATTGATACGTACAAATAGATGTTTTCTTAGAAACCTGCTTTACCTCATTCATGAAAATACACGTAGGTCCAATAAGAATTTTTAACTGTAAAATTTGGATACAATCTTTCATTTTTAATGATTGTTTTTTTATACGTTTTCCATTTACATAAACACCATTACTACTTTGTTCATCCACGATCCAAAAACCATCATCATCGTAGTATAAGCTCGCATGTAGCGTAGATACTGCTTCATGTGCATACACGATATCACAAGTATCTCCTCTTCCAATTTGAAGCCTTCTTGTAAAGGTAAATGCCTTATATTGATGATGAACTCTTTCATACGCAAAGCTAAATAGAAATACAGTATGCTTTTGAAAGTTGAGAATATATCGTTTCCCATTTTTAACTTCTACAAAATGCTCTTTTTCTTCATTGATTCTACATTCATCGTGTTGAACAAAATACCATTTCTTCTTTCTTGCCATAACCTCTATAAGTTTTACTCGTTCTTTATTTACACTATGATATATCCAAAATCTGCCTTCTTTTTGTTTCGGAAGAATACATTCTTCAAGCTGATCAAATCCATAAATATAAAGCTGTGTCTTAAGTTTTTCTTCGTCCATGAATATAAAGTGTAACTGCTATACTAGATACCATAACAATCACAAACCCTATTTGTTCTACTTTAAGATACTGTGTAAGCATTGGCTTTTTAGATACATGAAACTTCCAGACTTTTATTTGTTCATTTCCAGCATCATCATATACCTTACAAGATATTGTGTATTCCTGTGATGAATCTAGTGTAAAGTCATAGCTTTTTTGATTGTTTAAATCGACTGCTTTCCCATTGATTTTGATATATGCAAAATGTTCTTCTCGTAGTTTTTCATTATCCTTTTGATGTAAGGATAATGTTAATGTATCTTTAATATAAAGGGTCTTTGGAATTGGTTTTTTATTTTTGGTTAGTGTAACTAAAGGAGGTGTTTTATCAATTGTAAAATAGAAGATATTTGGTAGTGATGTTGGATTCATAGCACGATCACTTCCAATTACTTCTAGTGCATAATTCCCTTCTTCTTTGATAGCATCCCCCCATTGGTAAGGTACTGGTAAATGGTCTTTGTAAAGCAAGGAACCTATCACATGTAATTGAGTTCCATCATCCTTTATTTGTGGAGTCCAACTGTTCGCATAGGGTTTGTTTTTAAAGACATCATTTTCTATCACTAGAGGAGAGACTTTTTTATAGATGGAAAAACGCACTTGTTGAACACTTTGATTTCCAGCCGCATCACTCGCACCCAAAGTCACCACATAGTCATCATTTTTCTGATTCTCTCCTTTAAAATGCATACGTTCTAAATTTGCTTGTTCCACTATTTTCTGTTTGTTTTTATAAACAGTAATGGTATGCGAACGCAGTGTTTCATCATGAACTGAAAATGTCACTGTAACATCTTTATTGGTTGTGTATATGTCCTCGCCTATCATCGTTTGCTCATTACAGATGATACCTAATTTGGGTGCGCTATGATCAATCGTGAAGGAAATATTTTGCGAACTTGTTTTATTTCCAGCGAAGTCCCTTATGACGAGTGTCACTTGGTATTCCCCTTCATCATCAAATGCAAATAAGCCTTGGTATCCTTTCTCAGTACTATTACCATCTAGTTTTCGATAGTCTTCAACTCCATTATGTAACATGTATAGATAACTATTTTTATAGTCAAAGTGAGATTCCTCTATTGTATAAATAAGTTGCTGTTGCGTTGAAATCTCAAAGTTTTTCCTTTCAAATGTAACCTTAGGAACTGTTGTATCTATTGTGGTTACAGGAAGCGTTTTCTGTGTTAAGTGTCCTAATGTATCTTTTATCTTATATGTAATTTGATGGCTGCCTTCATGTAGTTTCATTTCTCCAACATACCTTGAACCTTCTTTTGTCCAAGCAATTTCCTCAATTGAATCATTCCTATATAGCTTGCTATTTTCCATATCAAACAAAACATCTTCCACATAAATTTTAAGAACGACTTCTTTTGAATAAAATTTTTGTAGCGTGTCTATTTTTTGATCATCCAAATAAAGTTCAACACCAGGACTTTTTCGATCGATAATTAAATGATAAAAACCTTTCTTCTCATTCCCTAATTTGTCATACCATGTATAAGCAATTTCATACTCCCCTTCTCCTTCAAATAGTGTTGTAGTTTCTTTTTCATCCTTCTCCCATGAAAGCTCATTCTTGTCTCCATTGATATATAACGAACTTTTTTCTTTATTAACAGCTTCATCAAATACAAATTTCATAGTTACATCTTCAACACTAGTAAAGAAATCCCCTTCAACTTTTTTATCATTCATATATATCACTGGTTCATGAATAGAAGTATCGATAGTAAACTTTTCTGATTCATATAACTTATGTTCACCTAACATTACCACGAGACTTCCATTGCTTAACTCATGCTCGTATGTTCCTTCACCCATCCATTTTTCATCTTGTAGTATCCATACAACATCAATTTCATCAAGCTCATCACCTTGTTGATTTAATATTGCTACTTTTATAGAAGGATCATATACATCTTTATCAACTTCTAGCGTAAATGTAGGATACGCTAGATAGCCTTCTTTTAATTCCTCTTTATCTACAAGTAACACTATGCCTTTTGAATTTGTACTTGTATCTGTCATTTCCAATGGGTATATCTTTGGAGAAGGAATCATCCCCACCAAAAATAAACAGACACATAGTTTCCACACCTTCATTTATATATCGTCCTTTCTTAATACTTCTGTTTGTTCATCATTTATTTGTATAACTTCACACTCATATACAATTTCTTTTTTCTTAACGATTCTCCTTAATAAAAACCATTCACGCATTGCGCCCAACATACAGATTCCCGCAATACAAAAACTAATATAAACACTTACCCTTTCCATTCTAATTCACATAACTCCTTAACTTTCTCTCTATCATTTCTTCCATATACAAGCGTGTATTCGCTTGCGGTATTTGAGCTGCATACTTTTTAGCTTCTTGTAGTATAGATACATAGTTTCTTTTCTCCTGATCATCAATTGCATATTCAAATATCTGTAAATACATAGAAGACAATATAGAGAATCGATCCTTTGTCTCACTATTTAAAAAATAAGATATCGATTGTTTGTAATGTTGTTTCATTGGTGTATACATCTGTTTCGTATAATCGTTCATTCCCATGCGATAATACGCATAGGCAATACGTTCATCCAAATACGTTAACTTTGTCATATCCAATCCATTCTGTGTATCTTGTATTTGTGATTTCATCTTTGTACATATCCGAAGGATGGTTTCATTCGCCTCATCAAGTACAAGATGTTGTTGTTCGTAAAGAATTAGCAAGATATGTTCATAAACATACTGCTCTTCTATATCCTTTCGTGAGTTTGCATATGCCTCCAGTTCCTTTAATGCCTTAGATAAAGGTATTTGTTGTGATGCATTGAGTTGTCTTTGTGTTAACACTTGCAAGATATAACGAAGATTCTCAATCGCATTCCTCTCTATGCCTTGTTCACTCTTCACATATCCTAAATATTTGTATGCCATTTGAAAATAAAAAGTATCTTGTTGTTCAATTGCCTTAGAAGCAATAAAAAATGCTACCTGCGAATATGTATCATGCTTCCATTTGATAGCTTGAGATTCCATTTCTAACAGTGCTTTTTCACAAGTGTTCTCAATTGTACACTGTTGTTCATAATATCTACGATATGGTTCTACCTCCCCATTGGATAATTTCATTGCCTCCAAATAATTTTCCTCTTTCATAGCATTTAAATAATCAACACTTACACTCTCTTGTATCCTACGCTCTTCATAACACCCCACCCAAACCATGATCAAACTCAAAATTATCAATAGGATCATTTTATACAAGTGCATAGAACGCTTCATCATCTGTTTACGAACATTCTTCTTCACTTCTTCAAAGCTTTGAAATCGTTTCTTCACATCCTTTTTACAACACTTTAACAACGCTTTATCAAGAGGTGATACTTTCTTTGCTTCCTTTGGAAAATGTCCGTGCAGTAAAACATAAAACGTAACTCCAAAACTATAAATATCACATCCTTTACTAACTTGATGTTGTTTCATAAGTTCCTTGGGAGCATATCCTTTTGTGGCTGAAATTGGAGTAATCTGCGTACCTAAGGTACTTGAACCAAAATCGATCAAATACAACTTACCACTCTTCGATATCATGATGTTTTGTGGTTTCAAATCTAAATAAAGCAATGGCTCTGGCTTGAGATTGTGAAGATACAAGAATATATCGATGACAATTAACATCCACGACAGCACTTGTTTTTCATGTATGTTTCCATGTTCCAACACATAATCTAAAACAGACATCCCCTCAATATGTTCCATAATGACATACGCATATGATTCCTCTTCAAATTGATCTATTACACGAGGAATATTGGAGTGATGCAGGGTTGTTAAAATCTTTAATTCACGATAGAAACTCGTTTTATTTTTTTCATCTTGTAGTGCGATACATTTACATGCAAAGTGCATTTGTAGCCGTAAATCGAAAACTTTATATACTCTTGCACTTCCCCCTTTACCAATTTCGCATAGTATTTCATATCGATCATGAAGCAACATTCTATCCATCCTTTATTTTTACAATGAATGAGGATTTCGCAAAACTGATTCTTTCTTTATCTTGCAAGGTTTCACGTTTGATTCTTTGTTGATTGATAAAGGTTCCATTCGATGATGATAAATCTTCTATTTCTCTTGTGTTTCGATAAATACAAGCGTGATGTTGTGAAATAAACTGTTCTGGTATACATAAATCATTATCTTTCGCCCTACCTATTGTAAAGGTATCCTTATGTATCAAAACCTCTTCTTTCGCTGTTTCATCATAAAGCGATAAAGAACTCTCCTGCAACAATACAACCGTATGCGCATGAATGGATTGTGGTTCTTCCTCTTCTTTCAAATAAGGTCCTTGTTCCTCCATAACAGAATTCAAGACTTGTAGTTGTGGATATGCTTTCGGGAGAGGAATATCTTTTATCATGTACTCTTCCTCTTTATGTAAATGAAGCAATTTTTCCAAGAGGGTTGGTTTTGGTCTATGTTGTTCTCGTAAATCATGTAACCCTTGTAATATCATTGGCAATGAAACTTCTTCATAACGTTTCATATAGGTCAAATAACCTATCGCTTCATACCCTTGTGATATACGCATTTCAAATATCAACTCTTCTAAAAACTCTCTACACTCCTTTTTTTGAAACACCCACTGATCTACATCGGCAGGTATTACAAGAAAACGCAAAACACCTCCATCATAACTCAAGAATATATAAGCAGGATCCATTAAAATAGGCTTTGCTGTATTTACCCGCACCATATCCTCTAACAAATAAATCAAGAATTCGATACTCTCTACTTCATCAAACATATGTGCTTTTAAATACGTCTGTAAACTCACATATCCCTTCGTATCATAATATAGTTTACTTTTCATTCGTGGATCTCTTACACAAGGCAAACACCCACTATCCTTTTGCATCTGTTGATAAATATAATCATCAAAATCTTTTGCTTTTTTTAGAGTAACTTCTAAAAACCCATCTTCCCTTAATTCAATTTTTTTCAAACGTTCATCCACGCATGTCCCTCCTTCTTATCCCTTACACTTATTACATACGAGATTTATTTCTAAAAATCCTAAATTTTTATTCATTTCACATTTTTTCACAAAATTAAATGTTATAATAATCACACTGAAAAGGCGGTATTGTATGAAAAAAGAAAGCATAAAAAAAATCAAGCTCATCGCTTTGATTCTCATCATACTATGTAATTTAGGGACACTTTTCTATGTCGCCCCTTTAAAAGAAAACCTTTCCTATTTAGGAAATGAACTTGGTCACAAGTTCTACTTAATTTTATGGGGAACAAGTGCAGGGCTATATTTCTATTCTTATACATATACCTTTATGAAACGAACTTCTTATTCATCAAAACTTGGTAAGCTACTTTTATTGATTGCTTGTTTAGGAATGATGATATCTGTGCTTCTTCCCTATCACCCAACCTC
This sequence comes from Longicatena sp., assembly GCA_036639195.1. Classification (GTDB taxonomy): domain Bacteria; phylum Bacillota_I; class Bacilli_A; order Erysipelotrichales; family Erysipelotrichaceae; genus JAVWJF01. The sequence continues at coordinate 1,486 of JAVWJF010000018.1, read as the reverse complement.
TTATCCAGAATTATCAAAATGGCACATCCGTATTGCCATGTGGGCAACCGCACTTTATGTTGCTGTATTCTTCCATTATCTCTTTGATTTAATGAAAAAAGATTTCATCCTATTTGAAAAGAGTATGTCCTTATATGGTTTACTTGTCTCTTTTGACTTAGTACTCTTTATGGTTTATGGAAGTGTATCTTCATTATTGGAAATTACATTTACAATTGGAATGGCTATCCTATTGTTTTGGATGGATGCAAAGCAAGAAACAAATATATAATAAAGTCCTACCTCAAAGAGAAATAGGACTTTTTCAATAGGACATTAAATTTGCATTCATTCGTAATATCTTCATTATTCTTCAACATATTTATCTGGAGTTCTACATTATCAAAGTTTTTATGTAATAAAAGCCATAGCCTATAAAAAACAAATCGTAGTCTTATATATATCAGCATCATTTTAGTACACTAAATATTTTATATTTTCTCTAAAGCAAACACAACATCTTTTAGATAAGAATTTATTTCATTAAAATTCCCATTATCTTCATATATAACAAAAAACTTGAAAAGCATCATTCCCTCATCCATTGGCAAACAATTTAAAATAACCCCTCCCCTTTCTTGAATACTTTGTAAAGCCTCATTTTACTTGTCGTTTATTACAGTTCTATAATCTTCATTCAAGGTTGACCTTTTCAGATACACTATCGTCCTATAAGCTCTTACCATGTACAAACCTCCTTCATTTGAATTTTTTCAATGGTTTCTGCATTTTTTAAGTCTGGTAAATTTGAATCTTCAATTTTTCAATATAGTTTACTTCTTGAATATAATACCTAGTACATTACCTTATCATTGCCTTTCTCCTCTTTTATATTCAACTCTTAGCATACTATTTCATATCTTACAATCAAGTGTTATAGTCGTCTATCAATGATTCTTTAATAACAGATGTCATTTCAACCATTGCTTGTTCTATTTGATTTGTATTTACACTAATATTTATCGTTTCTAAATTTGACATACATGTCTCCTTTCATAAAAAAAGTCTACTTTTCTAAGCAAACTTTTACAATTTCAATTTTTTAAAATTGAATATTTCCTTTCGCAAGCAATTATCTATAGCTTGATAATTTCCATTATCCTCATATAACACATAAAACTGGTATCCAATCATATCTGCAGTAGGTATCAATGAGGAATTTACAATGCTCCCTCCTTTGTTTTGTATCATTTCTATGGCGTATGCAATTTTTGAATCAAGTAAATCTGAATACTCAACTTTTAAACTTGCATTATCCTGCAGCCTTATAGCTTTAGTAAAAGATCTTATCATTCTCTTTCCTCCTGATTTTATATTCAAATCTTAGCATACAACTTCTAATCTTACAATCAATTTGTTTTCTTAAGTTATTGTTTTTTTTAAAGATAAACACATCTTTGGGTTATTTCTAATTCTAAATTTCTCCACCATATATTTATAAAACTGA
>JAVWJF010000017.1:19702-20126 GCA_036639195.1 Longicatena sp. | reverse complement strand
TATTTTAAAGCTTCAAATGCCTTCGCTTTTGATTCACCCGCAGATGAAATCATACTTACAATTTTTTGTTCGATTTCTGTCATATCATTTTCCTCCTGTAAAATTTATAAACGATATATAATCTTCTTTTTCTATAGTTTGCACAAACTTTAAAATAAACTCTATGACTCCGTTTATATCGTCTTTATGTGCAAGTGAATATGCACCATGACACATCCTTAAAGGAATTCCTAGTACCATCGCTAATCTTCCACCGGCCTCCAAATGCGCATTGCCTGCATCTGTTCCACCTCCACTAAACATGTCATTTTGGAAATGCAAACCCAAATCATTAGCTAATGATTTTACATATGTTAACAACTTTTCATTAACTGCTAATGTCTTATCATAATGCACAATCATAAACCCTTGTCCAATTTTACGA
>JAVWJF010000017.1:0-19688 GCA_036639195.1 Longicatena sp. | reverse complement strand
TATCCTCTATCGAGTTCTGGATGATTTGCTACATCAATAGCAAATACGATATCAGGTTGTACTTTATGAGCAACTAGTTTTCCACCGCGCACCCCAACTTCTTCACTACTCGTTAAAGCCATATATACATTGTGTTTATGATTTAAAGACTGCAATCTTTTAAGTGCTTCACTCAATACATAACAACCACTGCGATCATCCATTGCTTTACCCGCAATAATCTTTTCATTTTCCATAGAAAACGCTTCACTCGCAAATGTAACCATATCTCCTATTTGTATACCCAACGCTTCTACTTCTGCTCTTGTTTCACACCCGACATCAACATACACATCTTTGATATTTGCTCCATCCATAACTGCATTTAATATTCCATATATTTTTTTACCTGATTGTGTAGTAACTCTTACTTTTTGCATATGCTTGCTTCGATCCTGCACTCCACCAATCGCAATCAAATATAGAAACCCTATATCAGAGATATGACGTACTTCAAATCCAACTTCATCCATGTGTGCGCAAAACATAATGTTTAATGAATTATCATCTGCACCTTTTTTCTTTGCTATCATACTGCCTAAGGAATCATAGAAAACTTCATCACTGTACTCTTCCCAAACATTTCTCAAGATTCCTCTAACCTCTTCTTCTTTAGAAGCTATCGAATCTGCATTACATAAATCTTTTAGTAGTTCAAAACTCATACAGTTCCTCCATTCGTTTCATTTAGGACAATAATCAATTCTTCAAATGTATTTACAGATATTACGCGTTGCAACTGTACTTCATTTTGCATAAGTTGATATAACCTCTTTGTGATATCCTTATGCATTTCATAATCATCTTTTGTAAGAGCAATCATAAAAATAATATTTACTTTTTTATCGTTCACGTATACTTCATGCTTTGGTATAACCACAGATACAAGATTCTTATTCGCGCACATTTGAATAGGATGTGGAATTGCTACTCCATTCAAATACACTGTACTCATATAAGATTCACGTTCTAGAACATAGTCCACATAGTGCTCTCCACCATATCCTTCACACTCAATTTGCTCAGCCATTTCTTTGATAATATCTTTATATTCCCCCTTATCCACCATCGAGAAATGTTCACGTTGAAATATCTTATAGATATAATCATTCGCATCTTTTATGGAAATTGTATTGTAATTATCATACTGAAGAATTTGCCTTATACGCATCAAATCATCTTCATTTAATAGTTCTTTTATATAAATGATAGGTGCATCAATTTCCTGAATCAAAGGCATAATTGTGAAAATCAAATCTGGATGAAACTCTTCCAATAAGTTCAAGTTGAGAAAGCTGAATGTTTCTACTTCGGCATTAGGGAATATGGATTGTATCTGCATTTTAATCAAATATGCACCGCCACCTCCACTAGAACAAACAACTCCTATTTTATTGAATCGTCGTATTTTGTTAATTGATTCTCTTTCCATATGGGCTGCAAAATGAGTTGCTACAAAACCAATTTCATCGTGTGTTGCAACCACTCCATATTTTTCTTTCAACATATCCGCAAATTGTATTGCAAGATTGAAGATCATTGGATAACGTATACAGATTTCATCAGCCAACGTATTTTTATAAGATATCTTCTGATGTAAACGATCAATAAGTAATGAAACATGTATTAATAAAAGTTTACAAAAGTCCTCATCTTTTTGAAAATTAGTATTATAAATGGTATCAACTTCTTTTAAAAATTGACGTACATCCTCTTCTAGTCGATCACCGAAGAATATTCTTGATTCTCTTAATCGCAGGTTTTTCTGTAAAATTTCTTTCATTTCACACATGCATGTTTCTTTTATTTGAATATCATAAATAGTTTCGATTGCTTCCTTAACAGCTTCTGCAATATTGCTTACAGATTGACTTATTTTTATAGCAAGGATTCCCGACTGTTTTCCATCTTTATTCAAATGCATAATATAAAACACACTTATTTGTAGCCATACGATGACATTTCTTAGTTCATTATAATTGATATTTAACTTTTCTTTAGCTATTTCACGAATCAAAATATCCTTAACAAAATCAAATTTTTTCTCTATGTCTTCCATTTGTTTTACTATGAATGTATTTTCATTAAAATACAGTTCACACAACATCGCTTTAAAATGTAAACTATCTCCACACAAGCGAACTCCATAGTGACTTTTACGTTCTAATTGTACATGGTAGTGATGAGCAATTTGCTCTACATCTTTCATATAGTTTTTCACAGAAGTTCGACTTATAGACATTTCATTCGCAATCATATCCATTGTTATGTAGCCTTCTTGTATTGCTAAGTACGCAAGAATATCATTCGCTCTATTCTTAGTGGCATATCCACTATCTTCTTTCAAATCAGAAATGAATTCAGAAAACAATTCATGATTTATAACTTCCAAAAGGTAACCACTTCCCCTACGCATATGTATTTGATAACCTTTTCTTGAGGATACTTGCATGAGATATGAAATATCATTTTGTAAGGTTCTCTTTGATACATCTGTTTTCTTCATTAGATAATGAAGAGATAAGTAATCATGCGCTTGAAGTAATTCTTCTATAATTTGATATAATCTCATACTTTCCTCCTTTTCTATGTTGTATTGTGGTTTCATTATATAATGCACCTATATTTAAGAAAAGATTAACAATTTCATAAATACGCGCAATTTAGAACTTAATAAATTTTTGTATTTATAAAGGAGTATCTCTTCCTCCACAAAAAAAAACACTGAATGAAATCAGTGCTTTTTTACTTAGTTTAAATTCTAGTAGTTTGTAGCTTCTTCTGCGAAGTGAGCTCCAGAGTAACCACATACTGGACATGCTTTAGGTGCTGAAGTACCTTCATGACGGTATCCACAGATATCACAAATCCAAGTAGTTGGTTCTGCTTTTTCAAATACTTTGCCATTTTTAACGTTGTCTAATAATGCTAAGTAACGTTCTTCATGATGTTTTTCGATTTTTGCTACTTGTTCCATCTGGAATGCGATTTTTGCAAAACCTTCTTCTTTTGCAGTTTCTGCAAATCCTTTATACATATCAGTCCACTCATAGTTTTCACCAGCAGCAGCATCTTCTAAGTTTACTGAAGTTGTTGGTACTTTATCACCGTGAAGTGCTTTGAACCATAATTTAGCATGTTCTTGTTCATTACGTGCAGTTTCTTCGAAGATATCTGCAATTTGTTCCATACCTTCTTCACGTGCCATTTGAGCATAGTAAGTATATTTTCCTCTTGCCTGTGATTCACCTGCGAAAGCTGCCATTAAGTTTTGTTCTGTTTTTGATCCTTTTAATTCCATTGTAATTTCCTCCGTTTTCTATTTAAGTGTTCAACCAAACCATTTTTAAGATTGTTTTCTCGTACAGTCTTCACATATACCCTCTACCATCATTGTGTGTGTGTTTACATGAAGCCCAGTCTTTTTAGCAATCATTTCATTTAGGCTTTCATCATAAGGTATGTTTAAATCCAATATCTTATCACACTTTGTACAATGTAAATGATAATGTGGCATACATGTTTTATCGTACTGATATCCTTCCATAGGATGGGCGATTTTTTTTATCTCATTCATCTCAGACAAAATATTCAAATTACGATATACCGTAGCTAGCGAGATAGAACTTCCATCCTTATTCAAATCCTGATAGACCTGTTCAGGTGTCACATGACCGTCAATACCTCTCATGTAATCCATAATCATATCACGTTGTTTCGAAGATTTACGAATCATAGTTTCACCTCCAATCTTAAGAACTATTCTTAGTATACTTCTTAGTTTCTGTTTTGTCAACACCTTTTCCTATACTTTTTTTATTTTGAGTAAGAACCTTTATATGTAAATTCATTTGCAAATGTATAGTAGAAACACTCTATACATTCTACATAGAAAAAGCAAAACACATACATCCAATGATGAGCGTGTTTTGCTAGCTAATAATCATATCAATTGTGATTGTTTTTTCTTTTATATAAATAACAATAGATTCCTATCGTAACTATTTCTACAATGGAAACTGCTATTCCACCTTCTAAACCAAAATTACCACCATTGATAAATGCTAAATTTTCAACACTTGCAAATCGAGCAACACTTGTTGGGAAGAAAATCCCACTCACAAGCACACCAAATAGGTTTCCTTGTGCAAAATTCCAAATACTATGAGCTGCACTACATACAATAATATTATCATGGTAAAGGGCCATAAGTGAAAATGTAACGCCTGCTAGAATCAAGTTAATAAATGCTATTACGGATATTCCATCGTTTAATAAATGCAACAAAGCAAATAGGATGGAGTTTAGCAATACGGCATATACCGTCGTCTTTCTAGCGGCTATTGCGTTCATAAAGAAACCTCTTAACATCAGTTCTTCATTAAACCCCTGAACCATAAAGCCAATGAAATAAGCAAATATTACGATGATTGAAAAATTATTAAACCCTTCAAAACGTAAACCATTCATGAAATAAGCAATCAACACCACACTGCTCATCATCACAAAACCTATGCCCAAACCTTTGAGGTAATCTCTCAGCAGGTGTTCCTTCGTAAGCCCTAAAGAGTCTCTTGAACGTTTGAAGAGATGCTTACTAGCAAATAAGAAACCTATGATAGGAATTGCTGTCATGAACAGCTGTAAAATCTGTGATGAATCCGTAGGATTGCTTAATATAATATCTAATGAGTTTGACTCTACACCTTGTAAGGCTAGAACAAATATCATTACAAGAGCAGATACAATTTCAGTACATAATAAAATCAACAAAGTGACAAGCACCATAGCCGATACACTTATGTTTCTTTTGCAATTCATTGTTTCTTTGAGCATCTTTGTTTCTTTACGAAACAGTTCAAACATAATTTCCCCTCCTTATTTGTCAGACAATAATACGATACATTGTGCCTGTACGCCTTCTTCCTTTCCAACAAACCCCATCTTTTCTCCTCTGGTTGCTTTTACGCTTACTTGATCAACTTCACAGTGCATTGCTTGTGCAATATTGTTTCGCATAGTTTCAATATGAGGCGCCATTTTAGGTCGTTCAATCATAATCAAAGCATCCAAATTATTGATACGATAACCTTTTTCATCCATTTTTTTATATACTTCTTTCAACATCCATAAAGAATCCATATCTTTGAATGTTGGATCTGTATCTGGAAAATGTTTTCCTAAATCACCTAATGCTAAAGCACCTAAAATACTTTCCGCAACAGCATGGAGAAGCGCATCCGCATCACTATGACCCAATAATCCTTTATCGTGTTCGATATGAACACCACCTAAGACTAATTTTCTACCCTCTACTAGCTGATGAATATCAGTGGATTGTCCTATTCTAAACATATGCATTCTCCTTTACAATCATATACGAAAAGTGTAACACACTTCATATGTTTTGTCTTGCGAATAATCTACTTCCTTTGACTTTAAAACAACTACGTTTTACCATATAAAAATCGCCAAATACTTACTCATTTTTGAAACTCTCTTCTATAAGATAGGGCATCCTATCTAAACATAACAGTAAATGCGACTAAACTACCCCTTATTTAAGATTGAAAACAAAAAATATAGGAATAATTTCTAAAATTTTCATAAAATATCTACAAAAGCACTATTTCATGATACCATTTATGTATATATTATAGAGGGAGAATATTATGAAAAAATTAACTAGTTTATTATTTTGTATTGCTATGCTATTTTCATTAACAGCATGTGGTTCAAAGGTTAGCGATGATGCACTAGATGCATTTGAAGCTGTCATTCAAAACATGGCAAAAATGAAATCTGCAGATTATGTATTAACGATGGACGCAACAAATAAAGAAGGGGATCAAAAGATGACATTAGAAGGTTCCTACAACCTTCAAAATGCAAAACCTTTATTAAGTGCTAGTTTGTCTATGGAAATGGACAATGAAAAACAGGAAGATGCTATTCAATTCTATATTGATGGAGATTATATGTATCTTAATTTAATGGAATTTATGAAACAAAAGCAATCTTTAGCGGGAATGTTACCTACAGAAGAATTACCATCTCTTGATACTGCTGCAGATACTTTTAAACTTCCAAAAGATGAATTAAAAAAATATCTTAAAGAAGCATCCTTAAAAGGTGATACATTAACAATGGTATTTGATTGTGAAAAAATTATGGATGTCTCTAAAGAATCTGGTTCCTCAACAAGCCAATTATCCGCAAACACAACCATTAACAAATTAAATCTTGTGATGGAACTAAAAGATAACGCAATGAAGAAAACAACAATTTCTATGGATATTACGCAGACAGTTGCAGGAGAAAAGGAAGCCACTTCAGCAGATATCGATATCGAATTCAAAAACATTAACAAGGCTACTCCAATACAATTCCCAGATTTTACTGATTATATAGAAACTGAATCAAGCTTATTAGCTGGATTTATGTAATCCCTCAAGGTATCTTCGGATACCTTTTTAATTTCTAAAAAACACTTGAATTACATAGTATTATTTGTTAAAATAATTACATTATGTAAGGGAGTAGTCGGCTCAAATAGGAGTTGATAAGTCAACATAATGATTCCATTGGAATCTGGCTTATACATGAAATGGCGAGACTTATATACGATTTTTCGTATATGGTCTCTTTTTATTTCTTAGGAGGAACGTATGAATATTTGGTCTTTATTTTTATTAGGCGTTGGATTAAGCATGGATGCATTTGCAGTGAGTATCGCGAAGGGTATGACGTTAAAAAAACATGAGGTATTGAAATATGCCTTGTTATTTGGAGTGTTCTTCGGTGTATTTCAAGCTGGGATGCCACTACTAGGTTGGTGGTTTGGAAGTTATTTTCAATCTCTTATTTCTAGCATTGATCACTGGATTGCGTTTATCTTATTAGGACTTATTGGGTTCAATATGATAAGAGAATCTTTACATCCTGAAAAAGAAGAGAGTGACTCTTCCTCACTTACCATAAAAGCTATTACCATTCTTGCAATTGCGACTAGTATCGATGCATTGGCAGTAGGAATCAGCTTTGCATTTTTAAAGGTTGACATTTTACAGGCAATTTTAATCATTGGTTGTACAACGTTTGTATTTAGTTTTATCGCAACCTTTATAGGCAATAAACTAGGAGACTTACTAGAGAAATATGCTGGTATTCTAGGCGGTTGTATTTTAATTTTCATAGGTTTAAAAATACTTTTGGAACACTTATTTCAAATATAAAAGCAGCGTACATTTTACTATACACTGCCTCTTCTTTCGTTCTTTTTTCTAGATATAAGGAAATAACTCCCTAGACAGCAGACCCCTATAACCATGTACCCTATTCCATAATTTGTGATTAGTTGAAAATCTTCATTACTAATAGAAGATACTACATAGTCTAGTTTCCCTAGCATGCTTTGATAAACACGCGGAATGATTTGGCCAATAATCAATAAGGCTACACCACTTATCACGCCACCCATTCCAACTGAAAAGCACCACTTGAATCGATGGCGATTCAATATCATCAACACCATAACAATAAGGATTGCGCCTATCGCAGAACCGATGAAAATTATTTCTTGGGAAATAAAGTTTACGAACTTCATCATTTTCATATAGCTCGTTGGAATGCTTTCTTGAAAAGAATCCACGGTTATATCATATACTTCTTGAATAGGAGTGTATGTAATTCCTTGATCAATAAACTCATGTATTTGATCCTTCGTCACAAGTGGCTCGAGCACTTTTTCAATTTCATTATCATAACTATACAGCAAATCCTTTAAGACTGCTTTCATATCTTGGTTTGTTGTTGAACCATTTACGATATCATTGAGCATATCTTTACTAGCTTCACCCACTATACGATTTGCTTCTGCATTGTTTTCAATTTCATCTTTCAAATTAAGGAATGCATCTCGATCTAAATCCGGCACAAAAATCTCTATTTGTTCAAATAATGTTTGGATATGTTGCTTTAGATTTATCTCTCCAATTACGATCGTTCCTATATCTTTTATGAAAAATTTATTCGCTAGATGACTCATACAAGTCAACATACAAAACACTATTAACACGCTTACCAAAATAGAATTCCATAACTTCTTCATTACAACCCCTTCTTTCGTAAGACTAGTGTATCATTTTTCATTCAAAAAAGGGAGTTCTTTTATAAAAGCAACATTTATCCCACTTATGACAGATAACATTACGTTCTGTGTAAGAAGAAATAATATTGTATATATAGATGGAACAAATATGGTAAAATAGTACTATGGAAAAAAGAACAGAACCCCTAGCATTCTCCATGCGTCCTACCTCTCTTGAAGAAGTGATTGGACAAGAACATCTAATAGGAGAAGGAAATGTATTACGTAAATGCGTAGAAAATGAAATGATATTTTCTATGATTTTTTATGGTCCACCTGGTACAGGAAAAACAACTCTAGCCATGGTACTAGCAAATACACTCAATAAACCTTATCGTTTATTCAATGCAGTAAGTGGAAATAAAAAAGACTTAGATATCATCTTTGAAGAATCAAAATATTTTCCAGGCTTAATTGTAATTGTAGATGAGGTACATCGCTTAAACAAAGATAAGCAAGATTTGTTGTTGCCTCATATAGAAGATGGCTCCATTGTGATGATTGGTGCGACTACTTCTAATCCACTTCATGCCATTAACCCAGCTATACGTTCTCGTTGTCATCTGTTTGAAGTGAAAGCATTAACAGAAAACGATATAAAAAAAGCTTTGATGAATGCCATTCATTCTGAAAAAGGATTACGAGATGAAGTAAGCATTGATGAAGATGCCTTGGATATCATCGCAAGACATAGCAATGGAGATATTCGCTATTCCTTAAACATACTAGAAATATGTGCGATTGCTTCTACTGGACATATCACAAAAGATCTTGTATCACAATATTCTCAGATACCGAATATGGGAATGGATAGTAGTGGAGATGGTTACTATGATGTACTAAGTGGATTTCAAAAATCGATCCGCGGTAGTGATGTAGATGCAGCCCTCTATTATCTTGGTATCATGATAGAAGCCAACGATATAGATAGTATTGAAAGAAGACTTCTTGTGACTGCTTATGAAGATGTAGGTTTGGGAAACCCTGCTGCTGTTGCTCGCTGTGTACAAGCCATAGATGTCGCAAAGCGCGTTGGATTTCCAGAAGGAAGAATTCCACTTGCTGTTGCAGTCATTGATTTAACATTATCTCCTAAATCAAAAAGTGCAGAAAATGCAATCGATTCTGTTATGCAAAAGCTACATATGAGTTCCTATAGTGTTCCAGATTATTTAAGATTTACACCTGTATCTATGAAGGAAGAAGATAAATATGATTATAATCGTCCAGATCTTTGGAACAAAATTCAATATCTTCCAAACAAATTACGAAATGAAACTTTTTATGAAGCACAAACAAATTCAAGTTATGAATCTGTTCTTGCTAAAAATCTAGAAAAAATACGCAGTGTAAAACGCACAAACAATCTTGCACAACTAAAAAAAGAACTTCAAAATAAGAAATGAGTTCTTTTTTTCATGATTCTATATATTTTTTATGATACACGTTCATAATAATTCTCCACATCATGAAACTAAAACATATCCACAAACATGGTACCAGTTCAAATTTAACCAATACATCGTTTGCTTTCAAAAGGAAAAACCCGTTTATAGGAAACATGTTTTAGTAAATAATCCAGCAAAAATATTGATAGTATCATTGCCGGGATATACCAAAGATGATAATAACTTCCAATATGAAACTATCCATACAGCAATGCTAATGATAATCACCATAATAGCCGCAACGTATTTTACAATTTCAATCATTTTGTAATTATCCATGGAGCATTGTATACACATTCTATTGCTGTTTCTAAATTGCATAAATGCCCTCTTTGCGCTGCAATTGATATGTTTTCCAAGAGAAATATCATTTGTTATTTTTATGTCTTCATTATATCTTTTAGCATTCATAAAACAAGATACAATCTTGTAATAAAAGATTTGGGAAAATTTACCTTTTCGAGTATCCCCTCAAAAAAGGGTATATGAGTGGATGAAAGCGACTACATGAAGTTATAATAAAAATAGAAATGGAGTGATTCTATGTGTAATGTAAGTCGTGAACATGATATTTATTTAGCAGGTGGATGTTTTTGGGGAGTTGAAAAATATTTCTCTTGTATTTCAGGCGTCCGTAGAACTGAAGTTGGGTATGCAAATGGAAATGGAGTAGATCCAACATATGAACAAGTATGTGAAGGCACAACAAATTTTGTAGAGTGTGTACACATTGTATATGACCCTTCCATAGTATCTTTAAATTTTTTATTGAATATGTTTTATGAGGTAGTGGATCCAACTTCTATTAATAAACAAGGAAACGATAGAGGAACACAATATCGAAGTGGAATCTATTACACAAGAAAACTAGATGTGTTGGTAATCGAAGAATCTTTGAAAAAGCTACAAGAGAAGTATTCAGAAAAACTAGCAATTGAGGTATCTCCATTAAAAAACTTTTATTTAGCAGAAGATTATCATCAGAAATATTTAGATGTGAATCCAAATGGATATTGTCATATCCCTACTACAAAATTTGAAAGCGCAAAGTCTGCGAAATGTTGTTTACAACATGACAATGAACAACGTTTTCAAAAGCGAACTGATGAAGAATTACGTCATATCTTAACAGATGAGCAATATAAAGTTACTCAATTAAGCATGACAGAACATCCTTTTGAAAATGACTATTGGAATGAATTTCAAGAGGGAATTTATATCGACATCACCACTGGAGAACCTTTATTTGTATCAAGTGATAAATTTGATGCAGGATGTGGATGGCCTAGTTTTTCAAAGCCTATACAAAGAAAAGCAATCAAAGAAAAACGTGATCAAAGTCATGGTATGGAAAGAATAGAAGTAAGAAGTTCACTAGGTGATGCCCATCTAGGTCATGTGTTCAATGATGGTCCTATTGAAAAGGGTGGATTACGTTATTGTATCAATAGTGCTTCCTTAACCTTCATTCCTAAAGATAAAATGAAAGAATATGGATATGGCGACTACCTTTATCTTATGGATAAGTAATTCTTTTCTATTTTGGATACAAACATCTTCTTATAATTAAAAAAAATGAGTGCTAGATATTTCTATCTATCGCTCATTTTTATTTATAGTCGTTGGCTGAATAACCAAGTTCTGAAAAGATTCGATTTTTTTCTGCTACACCCTTTTGAATATTTGACAACTCACCAAGAGCCAATGACAAGAAGATTGTGTCGACGATAAATGATTGTACAATTAGTGCAGCGTGGCTTGCTAAACGCAAGTTGTTTTCAACTGCAGATACAAATAATGTTACCGTTGATTTACTTGCTAATTCTTGATTACCAAATTGAGTTATCAAAATGATTTTGGCTTTTTTCTGATTCGCAATATCGATAAACTGATGAGATTGAACAGATTTCCCTAATGTGGTGAAGCAAATAAGTAGGTCATCTTTTTCCATATTCAACGTAGATTCTAGTTGCAAATGAGCATCTTCATAATAAATGACAGGAATATTCAAACGCATGAGTTTGATCTGTAGCTGTTTTACTAATGTGCTACTTGCTCCAGAACCACTCAAGTATATCTTGTGGTTTTTTTCATTTGCTTTGCGTATCATTTTTATTGCCTTATCTAATTCTACAGGATTTACAATATCTACAGTAGATTGAATAGAAGTAATAATAAATGCACTTAATTTTTTTAGGACCGATTCAGGTGTATCCGATGGCAAAATTTCATTAAGAATCAAATCAGAATTTTCGTTGTATTGATCAACGGATAGATTTGCGGATAATGAAAGTTTAAAATCAGAATATCCTTCACAACCTAGCTTGCGTGCAAAACGAATCACTGTTGCTTCACTCACTTCAGCACGTAAAGACAAATCTTTTAATGTTAATGAAAGTATTTCTTTTCGATTATTTAAAATAAACTCCCCAAGTTTTTTTTCTTTTGCAGATAGAAACGGCATGAGCGATTCTATATTCAGAATAATATTAACTGCCTGCATAAGTCCTCCTCACTATGATCTATACATAATTGTTATGATTATGAACATTATCTAAGTCCTATTATACCTCATTCTACCAACGGAATGGTGAAATTGCAATGATTTCCATGGAAAAACATGGATTGCGTCTATTTCCCTATAGGAATTCAGCATTTACCATTTTCTATGGCTTTTTTTACATCTACTAAGCTGTCATAGATTCCAATACAAGATTCATAAAGGTCCTCTGTAGGCGCTACAAGATCTGGAACCATAATCGTAGCACACCCTGCTTGTATGCCCGCATGAACACCATGCAACCCATCTTCAAACACATAACAATCTTCTGGGTTAAGACGCATCTTCTCTGCAGCCAACAAAAAGATATCTGGTGCAGGTTTTCCGCGAGTAACCTGTTCACCACTCACAATAATATCAAAATAAGAAAAGATTTTTGCTATCTTCAAATTGCTGTAGATAAAATCTAGAGGTGCACTGCTTGCGAGAGCGAGTACTATATTATTACTCTTCATATAGTCTAGAAGTTCGTGTACACCAGGTTTCATTGGAACACTTTGTGTTAAGATCCTTCTCGAGTTTTCAAAAACTTCATCTATGAGCTTTTCAGCATGTACTTCTGGCCAATAAGAATTTACAATCTGTTGCATGAAAACACCATTTGTTCCACGTATTGCATCTAACATTTCAGGATGAATAGAAAGCTTATGTTGTTTTGCTACTTCATGCCATGCTTGGTTGTACACCAATTCCGTATCAAACAGTAACCCGTCCATATCGAAAATCGCACCTTTTTTCATAGTATACATTAGCCTCCTGTTCCCAATAGTAAAAATGATAAATTTTCTTTATGCCAAGGACATCCTAAAATGCTTTTTCTAATTTTATATCGAATTCTACCCTTATCAGTTTCCATTGTAAAAATAAATTTTGTTAGCTTTGCCTGTATGTTGGATGTTTTTATTTCACTACGCGGTATAAAAATAAGAGTATCCTCTTTTGCCACACCCTTCATATCATCCACTGCAAATATTGCAATGCCTTCTTGATTGATATGTAAAATATGATCTTTCATTGTATACATCATATTCCCAAATCCGTGATGATAAGCTCCCACATCTGGAATGATGGTTGCCCATATAGTTCCATGTTGAGCAAAGTTCATGTGTTGTTTTAGCACAAGTGCTCGGATATCATTTTCTTTCATACCTCTACCTCTTACTGATTGCGTTCAGCCAACATTTTATTAAAATCTACAATACCTGCTTTTCCTGTTTCTACTAATGCTTCTCGTTCCATCCCTACTTCTCTAGCACCCATATATTCCATTATCATTGGTAAGTTCATTCCTGTAATAACACCTATCTTATCAGTATTCAATGGATCGCTTAAAATTCTAGCACCACAATTACAAGGTGTCCCAAACAATAAATCACAGAATATGATAGCCCCTTCTCCTGTATCCACTTCTTGAAGTGCACTTTGCAGTTTCCCTAGGAATTCTTGCACATCCTCTTCAGGTAATAAACATAACGCTTTTACTTGTTTTTGCTCTCCTGAAAATATTTGTAGGGTATCCAACATCCCCTCTGCCAAGCGACCATGGCTCGCTATTATAATTCCTTTCATTTTAACCTCCTGTGTATACACTTTATGGGCATCTTACGATGCCCATAGTGTTGTATTCTTTTATTTAGAACAATCCAACTGCTGCACATAGCAAAGCAATAACGATAGTAAAGAATACTAATTTTGCGACACTTACGTGTTTTTTATTGATTAAATAGTAATAGATAAATAGTACTCCAATGGATAAAATGCCTGGCATGATTCCATCAATTTTTTCTTGTACACTCAAAGTAGCTTCATCAAAGTTAGCAGTAAGCGCAACACTTAAGCTTACCATAGAAGCAGTCAATGCTCCCATCATCGCCATACCAAGAATATTCGCACCTTCGATAATATTTGACATCAATTTAGAAGACATAATATCTTTGATTGCAGATCTTCCTTTAGAATATGTCAATTTTGTAAAGACGATCAATTCTCCTAATGTATACATAGTCCCTAACAACAATAACCAGAATCCCGCTATGGAACCAGATTGCGCTAGTGAACAAGAAGCTAGAATAAATAAAGTAGTAATTGTACCAGCACTAAAGGAATCTCCTAAAGCTGCTACTGGTCCCATCAACCCTGTTTTTACTGCCACGATGGATTCTGAAGGAATTGCTTCTGGATTATTTGCTTTTTCTTCTTCCATCGCTAATGTTGTACCTAAAATCAAACCACCTGCTGTAGCATTTGTATTAAATAGTTCTAAATGTCTTTGTAGCGCAGGAATCATATCTTCCTTATTTGGATAAAGCTTTTTAAATGCTGGAATCATAGAATAGGTATATGCAATTGACTGCATACGTTCATAATTCAAAGACATTTCGGTAGTAATATACCATCTAGCAATTACTTTATTGACATCTTTTTTTGTTAGTGATACTTTTCTTTCCTCAGCCATACTATGCAGTCTCCTTTTCTCGATCACGTTTCTCTAAAATAATTAGTACTGCTACACAAGCTGCCACTAAACCAGCCGTTAATGTATTCAATCCAACTGCTTTTACAATGATAAAACCTAACACTGTAAATGGAATCATTTTTGGTTTTCCAATCATATTCATAATCAATGCAAATCCAATGGCAGGCATAACACCACCTGCTACTTCTAATCCATGCATTACCCATGCAGGAACCGAATTCATAAAGGTGAGCATTGCATCTTGTCCAAACATAACAATTAAGAAAACTGGTAAGAATAATAATGGAATCTCAATCAATGGAGGATAAATAATTGCACATCTTGTAATTCCTGCTAAGTTCCCTTTTTGTGCAAATTCATCTGCTCTATGTACGAAAATAACGTTTACCATCTTACGAAGATTTGTAACAAAAGATCCTAATAATCCCATAGGTACTGCGAACGCGATTGCTTGTTCCGCAGTAAGACCAGTCGCCAATGCAATCGGAATCACCGTGGTCGCGGCCAGTGCAGAATCGGTAGGTAAGTTTCCACCTGGCGCTATAATACCAGCGAATGCAGCGGCAATACCTCCACCAATAATCAATCCCTTCGTTAAATCTCCATAAATTAAACCTGCAACTACCCCAACAACAATCGGACTTGCGATGAAGAAGAATGCAAAATATCCACCAATCATACCACGAGCCACCCAATACATGATCCCCATAGCTAATGCCATAACTATTAATTGTGTACCACTCATAGAATTTACTCCTCTTTCCTTTTATTTTATTTTCTTTTCAATTGATTCTAAACTAACTGGATCGTTCTCCGGAATCGGTTGTAAAAAGACATGTACACCAGCAGCTTTCATCTCTTTTAATTTATCAAACTCTTCCGCTGATAGAGATACACCTTGAACAACAGATTTGCGTTGTGCACTATTTTGAATTGCCCCTGCATTTAATTCTGGTAACTGCAACCCATTTTTATATGCAGTATAAGCCGTATCCACATCTTTAAAAATCAATAAGACTGTATCATCTTTACGATCAATTGCAGTTTGAATTTCGTCTACTTTCACGATATCCACATCACGATCAGGAACTGCCATTCGATAGATATCTCCCATAAATGGATCATCCACCAATGCATTATCAGCTAAAATCAAGCGATCTACTGGTCGAAACTTTATCCATTTTGCGACAATCTGTCCATGTACCATACGATAATCAATACGTACCATATTTAATTTACCCATAATAACTCCTCCTTTCTATATTTAGGGTCAATGACCTTCCTTATTTTCTTTGAATTTTCACTACTTGTCTAGTATCCGCACTCTTATGTACAGCTTCCGCAATCAACTCTGCTTCTAAACCATCGTTTAAGTTTGCGATAAAAGGCTCATTATTTTGTATACAACGTACAAAGTCATTCAATGGATCAATACCAAACCCGATAGCTCTTCCATTATGATTTTGTATAAAATTAACATTGGGCGTGTGTTGTTTATGTTCATCGAAGAATTCAACTCCTCGTTTTTGAGAATCTACTCGAATCAACGTGTTTTCACAAAGAATTTCTGAGCATCCATCATCTGCTTTCGCAAACCCATTCGGTAAAATCCAAGCATTTTCAACCGTCCAAGTACATCCATTTTCAAATTCTAAGATTGCCGTAATACTATCATAAGTATCTACACCTTTTGATTTTAAAATTCCTTTGTGTCCAACTGCATATACTTGTACAACTTCACACCCCATATACCAGCGAATCAAATCGTAACAATGTGTTCCCACAAAATGCACTGGACTTGAATCGGCAGACCAATTTAGCCAATTTAATGCTACATCATAAATATTATCCATGCGCATATATCCACGTACCGGCTTTCCTGTCGTAGGATCTGCTAACTTATTCTTAACCGCAATGCTGGCCATATCCCATCTTTTATGGTAATCAACCATAACACGAACACCTGCTTTTTCTGCAGCTTCGATGATTTCATAAGCATCTGCAGAAGATGTCGCAAGTGGTTTTTCTACCAATACATCTTTTTTGTGTCGTATTGCGGCCATCACTGGATCTTTGTGATATGGATCTGGTGTCGCAACAGATACTGCATCAACCTCCTCATTGTTTAACATTTCATCGATATCATTGTAAGTTTTCACATGATATTCTTCTGCAACCTTATCTGTTATTTCTTTCTTTAAATCACATACTGCGACAAGGTTTACATTAGGATTGCATGTGTAGGCATCAAGATGATTTTTCCCATAGATACCAGCACCTACAACCGCAACATTTAGTTTCTTCATAAAACCTCTCCTTCCTTTTGTAGTATTGCTACATTGAATATAACATATAAGAAGTAATACTTCAATAGTTTTTTGTATTTTTGTAGTTTTACTTCTTTTTGTCGTAGTAATCATTGCAAAAACTGTAAAAAAAGATACAGAAAAAGCTCTTCTAGATGTACTTTAAGAAACACATAGAAGAACTATTCAATAGAATTACATATTGTTTTGCTAATCTTATTTAATCAAATAATTTCAGCATTACGTATCCTTACGTAAAATTTCTAGATATTTTTCATATGCGAAACAACGTTCCCGCTTACTATTATCTACTTGAACAAGGATACCTTGTTCCATAAGCTTTTTCACCGCAGTTGAGGTTGTGTTATATGAACTTCCAAGTGCGATGGCAGTTTTTTTGATATCGATAATAGGAGTTTGCTCTAAGTAATAAAAGAGTTTTTTCAAAATCCCTGTTCGTGTATCTGTTTCTTTTATAATCGCAAGATTTTTTTCATGCAGTTCCACCAACGCATCAATAGTTTCAATAGAATCTTCTGCTGATTCATAGATGCCTTGTAAAAAGAATATAACCCATTGTTCGAAAGTGCCTTTTTCTCTTACCTCACTCAACCTATCGTAATATTCGATGCGATTACGTTTTAAATAATATGAGATATAAAGGGTTGGAAAAGTGAGCATTCTATTTTCCTTTAAAAACAGATTGATCATCAATCGCCCTATTCTACCATTCCCATCTAAGAATGGATGAATTGTTTCAAACTGATAATGAATTAACGCAATCTTAATCAATGGATCGGTTTTGTCAATTTCATTGATATACTTTTCTAAATCCGACATTGCATTTTTCATATCCTCTGGTGATGGTGGAATATACCTTGCGCTCTTTAATGTACTTCCTTGTGATCCTATCCAGTTTTGACTTCGGCGAAATTCACCAGGATTTTTTTCTCTTCCTCTCCCATCGCTCAAAAGTATCTCATGAGTTTCTAATAAAAGGCGACAACATAGGGGTAATGTTTTAAGTCTTTCTGTCGCAAAATCCGTTGCTTTGATATAGTTTATTACTTCTGATATATTTTGATTGATGTTTTTTTCTATATGTGGATCTAGTATATCATCAAGAGTTGCCTGTGTGCCTTCGATTTGAGAGGATAGAAGGGCTTCTTTTCGTACATACATAGACACAAACAAAGGAACACTTGGCAATCTAGAGCTAATTGCTTCCAGTTTTGCAATAGAAATATTCGCTTTTACCAACAACTCCAAAAGAGTTTCATCTAATAAAAGTGGCGGATTTGGTGGTAAAACGTTAGGTAAAAATGATGTATACATCATTTCACCAGATAGATTTGATTTATAAGTTCCTGAAAGATTCATGACTTCACCTCATTTCGAAGTTATAAGTCTATTATATGCCTCTTATTTCAACTAATCAACGTTTTGTTGAAATAACATTTAAAAAACGCTCCCGTTATTTCAATTAACTCTTTCTTTTCCCTTGAAATTCCATCTTTCTCTTAATTTTAAAAAAAGTACTCAACAATTTCATGAGTACTTAATTCTGTTAAACTTGTTTGTTCTACTTTTCTTTTAAAAATGCTAAACAGGCAGCTCCTAAAAGTCCACTATCTTCATCTAAATCCGTACGAACGATATGTACCAATTCTTTTACATTTGGATACACTTTATCAATCACTCGTTTTTTTACTTCTTCCACAAAACCATCAATTTTTAACGCAACACTTCCTCCTAAAATAACAATTTCAGGATCCATAAATGCATATATAATAGAAATTGTATTGGCTAGGTACTCCATTGCATCATCCATGATTTGCATTGCGATTTCATTTCCTTTACTCGCAAGATCATGTACTTCTCCCGCATGGCTTACTTGCAATCCTTTTTGGTTTGCCCTAGATGTAATCGCAGTTCCACTGCAGATTGCTTCTACCCCACCTGGATAAATACTCCCATGCGTTGGTCCATCTTTCCACAAAGGTATATTGGCTATTTCATGCGCAAACCCATGTGCCCCTTGATAAATTTGTTTATCGATTACAAAGCCAGATCCAACACCCGTTGAAATCGTCATAAACTGTACGTATCTATAATCTTTACCTTGTCCTAAAACAGCTTCTGCTAGACAGGCTAAATTGGCATCGTTTTCTAAGTATACAGGAACACCTAATGCTTTATGTAATTCTTCACTAATCGCAAAACCATGCCATTTCCCCGATAAATTAGGTGTGGTTAAAACTACCCCATTAATTAAATCTAATGGTCCAGGACAAGATAAACCTACGCCTTGTATATCGACACCGAAAGAATTTATCGCTTCTTTTATTCTTTGAATAGTGCTTACTGGATCTTGTGTATCTGTTGAAAACTGCACTCTATTTTCAATATGATATTCATCGTTAATGAGTGCGATTCGTGTATTTGTACCACCTACATCAATTCCTACTGTATATGTCATATAATTGCTCCTTGTCTATAGGATAAGCATACCATGTATTTGAACGCCTTGCCAAATACATTATGTAATTTCAGAAACGGAACTTGACTCAAAAGGTTTACTTTATCAATGCTTCTTTTGTAATAGATTTAAATAACAGCGGTAGAATTACAATTCCCTTTAGAATCGAGTAGGAGATAAATAATTATTTTATTTATCGTCCTCTCACACCACCGTACGTACGGTTCCGTA